>CAZNXL010000226.1:0-3590 GCA_964577075.1 uncultured Dorea sp.
CAATCGTGAAATGTCCACACTACCGGGATTTTCTTTTCTTCAAGATAATGAAACAATACCTCAAGATTAATGTAATATCCATGCAGGATATGTAATTGAACTAAATCAGGATTATATTCATCAATCTTTTTAATAAAATCTTTGGTAGCTTTTTTTGAGCCGAAACCACATTTATCAGTAATACGGGTGTAAAGTCCATGTGTCTGTTGATCCAACTTACTGCCAATCTGAATGGTTTTAACATCTACAGGTGCTGTATTGATCCTGCCCCATGCAATTACACTCTCATGTCCCTGTTTGACAAGGGCATTATGAATACCTAATGCAATACGACCGGTGCAGCCCCATCCGCTAAATGCTGTTATTTGTAAAATGCGCATTGCACTTGCTCCTTCCGAATTAAACCCATGAATTCAAATGACGCTTTTACGTTTTCAAATCTCCCTGTGGCTTCATGGTTGTGTTCTTCTTCTCACATTCATACAGTTTCGCATCAACTAAGAATCGATACCAGTATGCCTGTAGGAAGTGGAATATTTTCCCCTCCGGTCCATCCAAAAAGCCCAGCTTTATGTAATACCTATAAATAAAGTAAATATGTGCTCTAAAGAACCTCGGTAACTTATAATAACCGCTATTTTTAATAACCCGTTTTATAGATGCCTGTTCGCTGGAATGCCCACCAGCTTCAAGTGTTTCACCTTTTGTCTTCATCAGCGTCATCTGATGATCGAGCACCTCACGGTTGCTGTACCAATTGTGCTTTGCCGTCCACCACTCCAGATCCTTTTGATTATTGTCAATCAAATCATATTGAAACGTAGTGGTTTTCCCATCTGTTAGAATCATGTGTTCGTCCATCAGCTTCTGTTCACACATCGCTTTTCCCGTGCGGAAAATTCTAAGAAGCAATTCAGGATATCTTCCACCATGCTTAATCCAGCGCCCCATAAAGTACACTCTGCGACGAAGGATGATACCGTTAACCGGTTTCTTCACAGTCGGGAGCTTCTGCTCTATCTCCTGCGCAAGCTCCGGTGTCAACTCTTCATCGGAGTCGAAGCGCATGGACCACTCTGTGGTGATATTAGTGTGTGTCAGCCCCCAGTTAAGCTGATCTGCATAGGAAACCCACTTGTTTTGGTAAAAGTCAAGCTTTGAGCCTTTGACCTTTAATTCCTTATCCAGTTCTTTACAGAGTGCTTCCGTCCCGTCTGTGCTAAAACTGTCTACGATTACAAACCTTTTAACAAATCCACAAAAGGACTCTATACATTTCCTTAAATTTTTTTCTTCATTTTTCGTGAGAATTACTACTGTCAGATCAACCATCACGCTGCCACCTTTCCGGCAACAGCATAATTCATGCTATAAAGCCCATTGAATCTCCATAAGAATGTAATCCTTTTATGTAGTATTACCCTCCCCCCCCCGACTGGCGGTCGGGTTTCTAATGCACCTTGATTTTCCATAGCAACTCCTAATTTCTCGCACTCATACATCTTGGCATCCACCAGATATCGATACCAGTAAGCCTGCAAAAACGTATAAATCTTGCCTTCTTTGCCGTCCAGAAAGCCCAGACGGAAGTAGTACCTATAAATAAAGTACAGATGAGCTCTAAAGAATTTTGGCAAACTGTAATAGCCATGATTCTTTATAAAGCGTTTTATCTTTGCCTGAAAAGATGTGACGGTTTCTTCCACACACCTATTTTCTTTCTTTGCTTTCATTTGCTGATCCAGTACTTCCTTATTGGAATACCAGTTATGCTTGCTGATCCACCACTCAAGGCTTTTGTTATTATTGTCGATAAAATCATGCTGGAGCCGGATAGCCTCACCGTCTGTGATGATCAGATGCTCATCCATCATCTTCATTTCAGACCTCCCATAACCTACACGGAAGATGCGCAGTAACAGCTCCGGATATTTACCGCCATGTTTCAACCACCGACCCATGAAGTAAACACGTCTGCGGAGAATTATGCCATTGACGGTACTTGAAAGGTTATTGAGCTTTTCGTCAATCTCCTGGGCTAATTCCTGTGTGAATTCCTCATCGGCGTCGATCTTGGCAACCCATATAGTATTCAGATTTATATTCTCCAGTGCCCAATTAAATTGCGCAGCATGATTTTCAAATTTATGTACATAGACTTCCGCTCCGAGGGATTCGGCAAGCTGCACTGTTTTATCGCTACTGTAACTGTCAACAATCACAATCCGCTTTGCTATACCACGAAATGAATCTATGCATTTTTTAAGATTTTGCTCCTCGTTCTTAGTGAGGATGATAATTGTCAGATCAATCATTTTCCTATCCTTTTCTTTCCTATTACAAAAGGTATATATTTATTGATAAACCATATAAATGGTACTTCCATCACTATCAAAACTACAAATAGCATAATTGAAACTACAATCGCCATTATTCCACGCATACTTGAGAACACACTGCCAAAAGGATATGTGGCGAGCAACAACAATGTTGGATGGACTAACATTACGATTATGGAGTTCCTTCCGAAATAGTTAAGAAATTTCTTCGCATACACTAATGCTGAAATTTCTTCGAGAATTTCCAACCAAGCAATACATGCTACGGAGAGCAAAATGGCAGAAAACATTCCCAGCATATTTGTAAATGATCCGGCGAAGAAATTCACACCACTGCCGAAAAGCACCCATGTTATGACACCGATAACTGTCAAAATCACTGATAACAGAAATTTGATTTTAGCTGTATAACGGTCTCCAATTGCACTCTTTAACTTAATAATCAGTACTCCAAGTACGTAATATCCCATTGCCGCAATAACTCTATTGCCAACAATTGCAAATGGATTTGTAATCTTCCCAATAAGATATGGAACAATCAAACACGCAACCATGAGAATCACTTGAACGATACACTCTGCGTACCCCCCCCCACTCATTTTCAGAGCATCATTATCAACTAATTTTGATGAAGGGAATAAACTTCTTATACAAAACACATATATAATCTCAGTCAAAAACAGAGTAAGTAAGAACCAAACTGTTCCATTGCCTGTAATACAAAGCTGTACCAATTCACTTTTCGCCACATCTGCCGTCAGTGAATGCTTTAAGAATAAAACAGCAAACTTCAGAGACGAATTAAAAAGCGAAAAAATCACATATGGAATCAGGAGGGATTTTGCTCTTTTTATGAGAAACTGCCTTTTATCAATTTGCATACCGTCTCTGTATCCCATTAGTAATCCGGAAGCAATAAAGAAAATCGGGACATGGAAAGAAACGACAAACGAATTAGCAGTCGCCATCGGCTTAAAATATTGTGACACATGAGCAAACATGATAAGCAGAATTCCAAGACCTTTCGTATAATCGATGTATTCATATCGTTTTCTTTCCGTCATAATCTTTCCTCAATCCACCTACTATTTTCTTGTTTTCAACCTACCATTTATTGTGTGAAGGGCAAAAGAAAACAAGTATGTTGAAACTATAAACACCAATATTCTCAAAACCGATTCTTTCACAATCCCAAGCGTAAACGCATGAACCAGATAAATCTCATATGAGATCATTCCTATTCCAATCAGC
>CAZNXL010000227.1:0-3583 GCA_964577075.1 uncultured Dorea sp.
AGTCCATCCATTACGTCCGCTCCGACACAGATCTTTATTAAGTCCTGCTCGCTGTTTCCCATGCCGCTGCCCTCATGGGTACAGAAAGGAATGATCTTTTTTCCGTTCAGATTGTAATTCTCCAGAAAAGAGAAAACAGCCATCGGACAAGTCCCGTACCAGTTTGGATAATAAACTGTAGCCTACCTTCTCAATCCCTTGTAAACGCTTGCTTTAACGCCATACAAAACTGTGTTTCGTGTGCTTTCTCTTTATATCAATTATACTAATGCCGCATTGTGATGTCTAATACCTATTTTTCATATCTTGTTATGCCTTTCAAGTATGAGTTCGGTAATATGTTTAAGAACTGCAACTGAGAACGCCAGCGACTTTATTTGCCGCTGGCGTTATGTATTATCGATAATTACAAGCTGTTTATGATACTCCGGCTTTTCTTCGTCAAAGCCTTTTGAAGTTTCTGATTTTCCATTTTCAGAAGTTCGTTTTCTCGTTTCAGCATTGCTACCTCTTGTTTTAGAAGTACGATTCTGTCATCCATTGCTTTATCGAGGATACTCCTGCGAGGATCAATCGTGCCTGCCTGCTGCTCTATAGCCTTGTCGATTTCTGATCTCACAATTGGGTTCTTGTAGAAGAAACCTCTTGAGAGTCCTGTCATTTTCATGAGCTGCGGTATTGAAATCCGTTCGCCATCTTCGATTTGTTTTCGGATAGCAAGCCTTGCCGCAGCTATCTTTTCATCGCTGCGTTCTCGGTTAATTTCAACCATCTTTTCGTATTTGCTCATAATCTTCACCCCATCCATCTAAGTTTTCAAGCAGGATTCTTGTTTGTTCTTCCCGCGCTCTGCGTGTCTCATCTGCCAGAAGCTGATTACTCATTTTGCGATAGTGCTTTACCGAGTTGACATTGCTGTGTCCGAGCAGCTTTGCGATTGTCCAGTCATCCAGATGAAGCTCCGTTAACTTTACACCGTAGGAACGCCGGAACATATGGGTATTAAAGCTGAATCGGTTGCCATCGTCATCCCGTAAATCTTCTTGCTGTATCAACCTGAGAACTTTATTTTTAACTGTGCCGTATTTCAACGGTTTACTTGTATCCTGACCATCCACAAAAATGTATTCTGTTTCTCCGTATTGTTCCTCCGTGTAATCAATCGCTTTGTGGATTAACGCTGCCAACTCTGCACTGATTGGTTTCTCATAGGTATGAGTCTTGACCTGTTCAATTCTTATGATATCCAAGCCGTTTTGCTTTTTAAGGCAATCCCTGCGAAGTGTCAGCGTATCGGATATCCGTGTTCCCAGCATCTGATGGATAACCAGACACCGTGTAATCTGCACATCCAGCTTGGTGATCTGTGCATTCAGCCGTTTCAGCTCCGCGTCTGAATATGCCTTAAACTTAGGCTGCACCTCCGGCGGAATGTCCGTGTTGATGAATAAGCCTTCGAGGTTCTTATACCCAAGAGCTTTTCCGATGGTTTCCAGTACCCTGCGTAAACTCATAATGCTTGTACTGTTCGATTTTCCCGATGAGCCGTTGGTGGATGTATGAATCAGGTATTCCTCCAGCAAGGCTCTGTCTATCTGTGTGCAGGATTGAATGTCGGGTTTTGCTCTGTTAAGATATTGTGAAAATCGCCTGAGTGATGTCAGTTCCGTCTGCACAGTTCCTACCTTTTCATATTTCAGATGCAGATAAACGGCTTTTTTCACTTCTTCTCGGATACCATCCTGTGTGATTTTCGTGAAGTTCAAGGTGTCTGTTTGGTATATTGGATTCTCCTCTATGGCAATGCCCAATTTATCCAGATGCCAGATATCCTTTTCCTGTTCCGGTCGGGCATCTTCCGGTTCCAGAAATCGCCTTAATCGCCTTACATAGCGAATCAGACTTGCCGTTCTGTAAGATTTTGTTCCGTAAACGCTGATATTCGGCTCATAAAACGGATTTCCGTTTTTCATCATCCACATCTTCGTAATTTGAATCCATCGTTCTTCATCCCAACACAGGAAGCTTTTCGGCGTTTTTCTTACTGCCGTCATTGCGCCTACAAGCTTTTTATAATAAGCCTTTTCACGGATGATTGTTTTCATGGACACCTGCTTGCCCCTGCTGATAAGATAGCGCCGGTATTCTTCCCGCATGGTTTCGGTAGGGAGCATAGTGAGGTCATAAAAGTTGCGGTCATCAGAATATCTCCGTTCCGGTTCTTTCTCATCCGCATAGCATTCCAGTTCCGAATAGTAGACTTTATCGGTCATTTTTTCCTCCTTTCTTAAGGCAGGCCGCCAGACTGTTGCCCGGTTTCTTAAAAAACTCGGTACTTTCCTTAGCGATCTTCCTCGGTATGTAATCGATATACTGCTGTGTCATTTCTTCGTAATCGTGTCCGAGATAGTCCCGGACTCCTTGCAGAGAAACGCCGTTATCATATAAGTGTGTTGCCACTGTATGGCGGTAATCGTGCGATTTGAATAGGTATTCACCTCCTTCTATATTTTGCTCCTGACAGAATTTGATCATCTGCTGTCGGAATGTTGCACTGCGGTAAGCACCGCCTTTTGTGTTGGTGAACAGGTACTCATCCGGCTTGATATTATGCCGCTTGATATACACCTGCATGATTTTGTGCAGTCCGTCAGATATGGGAATCCTTTTATAATGCTTCATCTTAATCTGATAGACCTGAATCCATGCATCTTCGCCTTGACGGTAGTAGGCGTCACCTTTCAGCGTGCAGACTTCGCTGATACGGAGTCCGAGACACCATAAGTGCAGATACATACACCGGAGATGCTCCGGGAGCAAGTGGATACGTTCAAGCATTTCCATGCAAGCCTCCGGCGACACACTTCTGTCATGATGCTGCGGCACGATTTTCTGCTGGTAGTATTCCGGTTGGAAGGGCATTTTTTTAATGTATCCCCGAACGGTTAGGAACCGGAAGAACAGTGCCAACCCTGATAGATACTCGTTAAAGGTCTTTGCGATAATTTTCCGATCTTGAAGTTCGTTCAGATATCCCTCTATTGTTTCAGCAGTACATTGGCATACATTCCGATGCTTTTCGCTTTGTGCAGTCAGAAAGTGCCGGATTAAAATATATCTCGTTGTTATCGTACTGACCGCCTGCCCGGTAACGCCTAACTGATATTTCATGAACTCCTGTGCATATCTGCGATTCTCCGGCATCGTGATTTCCTTGAATGATATGGATTCCAGCGATCCGCTTGGATTTGTTCTGTGCTGCGGCAGATGCAGTCGTTCTAAATACCACACGGTTGCATTCCAGTTGATTTCTTTGCTTTGCAGAAATACGCTTTTACGGCAGAAGCTTAGGCTTGGCAGCAGTTGCTGTTTCCGGCTTTCGCTGCTTGTATGTTCTGTCAGATACCGTTCAAATGCCTGCTCCTGCAGGATGTCAATTGCTTCGATATCCTGAACACCCGATTCTACACAGAAATCATACAGACTCTGCAGACCTGATAGTCTCTGCTCTCTGCGGCGCGGTTCATTAAACTTTTCTATGACAGCGTTCAGCGTGGTAAAAACCTGTTCTTTGAGCTTCCAT
>CAZNXL010000228.1:0-3559 GCA_964577075.1 uncultured Dorea sp.
AAATAAGAAAGTAAAGAAGGCATTAGAGGCTCTGCCGGAAGTAGCTGAAGCAGTTGTAAGCTATGAAGCGGGAACGGCAGTTGTGAAGTTGAATGCCGGGATATCCGATGATGTGTTAAAAAACGCAGTCGAAGCACAGGATTATCCAGTACTTGGAATTGAATAGTCAAGGCGCGGCATCGAGATAGGAAGTTTTGCAGAAGGATTTGCGGAGCTTCTTATCTTTTGATATAATCCTGACAAAGCAGTAGAAGGAGAAAATCCTATGAAAAATATATGTGATACATACACTTTGAGTAACGGCGTAGAAATCCCCTGCATTGCTTTTGGAACATATAAGGCGGCACAGGGCGATACAGCTGAGACCATTAAGCTCGCGATAGAATCCGGGTACCGGTATTTTGATACCGCATCCTTCTATGGAACGGAGACTTATCTTGGCCAGGCAGTGAGAGAAAGTAATATCCCGAGAGAAAAGTTCTTTCTTGCGTCTAAGATATGGAAGGATGAGATGGGATATGAGGCAGTGAAGAAAGCATTTACCCGCACGCTTGAGAATCTGGGAACAGATTATCTTGATCTGTATCTCGTTCACTGGCCGCTCCCCACTCCGGATTACAAAGACTGGAAAGCGCTTGATCTGGAGACATGGAAGGCAATGGAGGAACTTTATAAGGAAAGAAAAGTGCGCGCGATCGGTCTTAGTAATTTTCTTCCGCATCATATGGAAAATATTCTGAAAAACTGTGAGATCATGCCGATGGTTGACCAGATAGAATTCCACCCCGGATATACGCAGGAGGCAACCGTAAGATATTGCACGGAGCACGAGATACAAGTGCAGGCGTGGAGCCCGATCGGAAGAGGGCGCGTGTTAGGAGATCCATTGATACGGAAACTCAGTGAAAAATATCAGGTATCAGAAGCTCAGCTCTGCCTTCGGTATGCGGTACAGAAAAAGGTAATTCCGCTTCCGAAATCTTCATCCTTAGAGCGGATGAAGGAGAACCAGGATCTGTTCTCCTTTGAGATCTCCAGGGAAGATATGTATCGGATCGATACAATGCCGCAGACGGGATGGTCGGGAGAGCATCCCGATCGGGAGAGAGTGAAGATTTAATTTAATTCAGGCATATTTTCCGCGATGTACTATTACACTAATAATAATAGTACATAATGGAGCGGTGAATAATGAAATATATGATACAACGGCTAACCTGTATATTTCTCAGTACAATCCTTAGCCTGAGCGTTACATTTCCGGCAATGGCATCTGAGAAAGAAGATGCCATATCAGCCCCTTCCGCTATATTAATGGAGGCATCTACCGGTCAGGTCATATATGAAAAAGATCCCGATTCCAAGCGGCCACCGGCAAGCGTGACAAAGATTATGACACTTCTGATGATCTTTGACGCATTGGAAGAGGGAAAGATCAAGTTAGAGGATGAAGTAACTACGTCAGAGTATGCGGCATCTATGGGAGGTTCCCAGGTATTTTTAGAGCCGGGGGAGGTCCAGACGGTAGATACTCTGATCAAATGTATCTCCGTAGCCAGCGCCAATGATGCGTGCGTGACGATGGCCGAGCATATCAGTGGAAGTGAAGAAAAATTCGTATCGCAGATGAATAAACGTGCCGAAGGGCTTGGCATGAAAAATACACAGTTTAAAAACTGTAACGGCCTCGATACAGATGGTCACGTTACAACTGCCAGAGACATTGCTCTGATGTCCAGAGAGCTTCTTACGAAATACCCGAAGATTCATGATTATTGTACGATATGGATGGAAGATATCACTCATACTACGAAAAAAGGAACGACAGAATTTGGTCTTAGCAATACTAACAAGCTTATCCGGCATTATCAGTATGCAACAGGACTAAAGACCGGCTCAACAAGTAACGCAAAGTTCTGTATCTCCGCCACAGCCGAAAAAGATGATGTTGAACTGATCGCAGTTATTATGGCAGCAGACGATAGTAAGCTTCGGAATAAAGATGCCATTACTTTATTAAATTACGGTTTCGGAAAATGCCAGAAATATAAAGAAGATAAACTTGAAAGTATTAATCCTGTGAAGGTAAGCCGGGGAGTGGAACAGCAGGTAAACGTGGCACAAAAAGAACCCTTCTCCTACGTAGATACCACAGGAGCTGATCTGAGTACGATAGAACGAAAGGTCACGGTGAAGGAAAAAATAAAAGCTCCGGTGAAACAGGGAGTAAAAACAGGAGAAGTTAAGTATTATCTGAACGGAGAAGAGATCGGGGTCGTAGATATTCTCACTACAGAAGCGGTTCAGAAGGTGACTTGTAAAAGTGCGTTAAGAGACATCTTAGAGGCTATATTATTATAGAAACCGTATTATGAACTGTATCAATATTTGAGAAATAACGTTTTATATCCATATATCTGAAGCGGGGAGTTACTGAGCAATCCCATAGCAATAGGTATATGGATATTTTTAAAAGTAATTTTTAATGTTCCAAGAGGAAAAAATCCGAAAAAAACAATATTTCTAAAAAATGCATAAAGTGTGTTGACAAACGAAAATCATAGTGATACATTAATACACGAAGATGTTAGCACTCAGAAACAGGGAGTGCTAATAAGAAATCTGAAGGAGGACGATGAATGGCAGCAGAGCATGGATTAAGTGAAAGAAAGCTTAAGATCCTTCATGCGATCATCAAGACTTATCTTGAGACCGGAGAGCCGGTGGGATCAAGAACCATTTCAAAATATACGGATATGAACTTAAGTTCCGCAACGATCCGCAATGAGATGGCCGATCTGGAAGAACTTGGTTATATTGTGCAGCCTCACACGTCGGCAGGACGCATCCCTTCAGATAAAGGTTATCGGTTATATGTGGATATGCTGATGAATGAAAAGGAACAGGAACTTTTGGAGAAGGAAGAGAAGATGCTTGAGAAGGCAGACCGGATGGAACAACTTCTGAAGCAGGCGGCAAAGGTTCTGGCAAATAATACGAACTATGCCACTTTGGTTTCAACTCCGAGAGGAAGCAGTAATAAGATCAAGTTCATTCAGCTTACAATGGTAGATGAGGAACAGATTATCGCCGTGATCGTCCTTGAGGGCAATGTAATTAAAAACAAGATCATCCGCGTTGACGAACCATTAAGTAATGAGAATCTTTTGAAGCTGAATATGCTTCTTAATACAACGCTTAACGGCATGGCAATAGAAGAGATCAACCTCGGACTGATCGCAAGGCTGAAGGAGCAGGCAGGTATCCACAGTGAAGTGGTTGGGAATGTATTGGATGCGGTAGCGGATGCGATCCAGCCAGATGAGGATATGCAGATCTATACAAGCGGCGCTACGAACATTTTTAAGTATCCGGAGCTTTCAGATAAGCAGAGCGCACAGGAGATTATCAGTGCGTTTGAGGAAAAGCAGCAGCTTACGGAACTGGTAACGCAGACATTATCCCGGGAAGACAGCACCGGTATTCAGGTTTATATCGGTGATGAGGCGCCGGTAGAGACGATGAAAGATTGCAGTGTTGTTACCGCCACTTATGAATT
>CAZNXL010000229.1:0-3493 GCA_964577075.1 uncultured Dorea sp.
TGAATGTTTCAAAAAGCAGATGAGCCGGTTTATTGATTTCTCAGAAGGAAAGGCGCTGATGGTCAATAATGCAGACTGGCTTCTGGATCTGAATTATGTAGACGTGCTCCGCGAGGTTGGCGCTCATTTTAGTGTCAACCGCATGCTTACTGCTGAGTGTTACAGGCAGAGAATGGAAAAAGGCTTAAGCTTCCTTGAATTCAATTACATGATCATGCAGAGCTATGATTTCTATATGTTATTCCAGAAATATGGATGTAATCTTCAGTTCGGCGGCGACGATCAGTGGAGCAACATGCTTGGGGGAACGGAACTTATCCGGCGGAAACTTGGAAAAGACGCAAGCGCCATGACCATCACGCTTCTTCTCAATTCTGAAGGGAAGAAGATGGGAAAGACACAGAGCGGCGCTGTATGGCTTGATCCGGAGAAGACATCGCCGTTCGAGTTCTACCAGTACTGGAGAAACGTAGCGGATGCAGATGTCTTAAAATGTATCCGTATGCTTACCTTCCTGCCGTTGGAGGAGATTGACACGATGGATTCATGGGAGGGAGCACAGCTCAATCAGGCAAAGGAGATTCTTGCATTCGAGCTTACCAGACTGGTTCACGGAGAGGAAGAGGCGAATAAAGCACAGGCTGCCGCTAAAGCTCTCTTCAGCCGGGGAAATGCAGCAGATATGCCAAAGGCGGAACTGTCAGAGGATGATATGAAAGACGGTACGATAGACATTTTGTCCATGCTTGTAAAAGCGAATCTGGCGCCGTCACGTTCTGAAGCGCGCCGTGCGGTACAGCAGGGAGGCGTGACCGCAGAGGGTGAGAAGATAGAGGATATCCACAGATCTTATACAAGTGAGGAATTATCCGGAGAGGGGATTGTTCTAAGAAGAGGAAAGAAAAAATTCTGTAAAGTGGTTATGCAGTAGCATGAATGGAGGTTGAAATGTATGCAGAATTATTCAGGAGAAGCGGGGTTACAGTATCATTTGCAGATCAGACCGGGAGACGTGGGACGCTATGTGATCCTGCCTGGGGATCCGAAACGATGCAAGAAGATCGCGGAGCATTTTGAAGATGCGGGATTAGTGGCGGACAGCAGGGAATATGTGACTTATACAGGTTATCTGGATGGTGAGCAGGTCAGCGTGACATCTACAGGGATCGGCGGACCGTCCTCATCCATTGCGATGGAAGAACTGGTGTTGTGCGGCGCAGATACATTTATCCGTGTGGGAACCTGCGGAGGTATAGAGATGGATGTAAAAGGCGGAGATATTGTGATCGCTACAGGTGCAGTCCGCATGGAGGGGACAAGTAAGGAGTATGCACCGATTGAATTCCCGGCGGTTGCGGATCTGGATGTTGCCAATGCACTGGTGCAGGCAAGTAAGGAGCTTGGTTACACGTACCACACAGGTGTTGTGCAGTGTAAGGATGCATTTTACGGACAGCATGAGCCTGAGAGAATGCCGGTAAGCTATGAGCTTCTGAATAAATGGGAAGCGTGGAAACGTTTGGGATGTAAAGCTTCTGAGATGGAGTCGGCAGCGCTTTTTATTGTTGCCAGTCATCTACGGGTACGCTGTGGCTCGGATTTTCTGGTAATGGGAAATCAGGAGAGAGAAGCAGCCGGGCTTGCGAATCCCATCGTCCATGAGACAGAGGCGGCAATTCAGGTTGCGGTCGAGGCTCTTAAAAAATTGATAAGAGAAGATAGAAAGTAGAGATCACGGCATGGTTCGTATCTTTGCGACATGCCTCTTTTCGTGCCTCTTTTTTCCTTTTTTGCCAAATTGCAATTATTGTGAAGCGAGGGTGAATATGGTATAATTTTGCGTATAAAATGACAATATATGCAAGTATTAGTACACAGAAGAGAAGGTGAGAGACATGAAATGTATACATTGCGGCAGACGGATACCGGAGGATGCATTTTTTTGCCCGTATTGTGGTCTTGTGGTAGATGAGACAGAGAAAAAGCCGGCAAGGGAGCTAAAAGATCCGATCGTGCGTAAACCGGCGGATTCTCTGGATGAACAATTGCAGCGGCTTGAAAAAGAAGAGTTGTACGAAGAAGAGATTTATGACAGGGATATCTATGATGAAGATATCTATGGCGAGAATATCTATGATGAGGACGTCTATGACGACGGGGAAGAAGATCTGGAGGAAGCCACAGGGGAGATCACAGATCCTATGTGGGAAAAGCGGGAGCGTCTGGAATATCTGCGCGAACGCCGTAAGAAGAAATCCGGCAGACATGTAGGCCTGATCGGCATTGTTATACTTATTATGGCTCTCGCGATCATCGCAATCTGGATGATCTTCTCAGCTATGGATGTGAACGAAAGACGCGCGGCCGAAAATCGGCAGCAGGCGCTCGAAGAAGAGCAGGAAGAAAAACAGGAAGAAGAACAGGAAGAAGGCGGATCCGAAGATGCTGCGGATACCGGGGATATCACTATGGCATTTGTCGGGGAACCGGAAGATTTTGGAGAATACTATAAATTATCTGTTGCAGAAGCTTCTGCGAGTTCTGTGATCAGGCAGGAGGGAACGGATAACAGCGCGTCCAAAGCTGTGGACGGCAGCGAGAGAACATCCTGGCAGGAAGGCGTAGATGGCGACGGGATCGGCGAAAGCTTAAATCTTACATTGGAAAAACCATATAAGGTCAAATATATGTCGTTCCAGTTAGGAAATTGGAACAGTCAGGAATATTACGATAAAAATAACAGGCCGAAAGAAGTTGAGATAACGGTAGGAGATGTGACACAGAGCGTGACATTTCCGGACGGGAAAGTAGAATACTGGATAGAACTTTCAGAAGAGTGCCCGGCTTCGGAAATCGAATTGGTGATCCGGTCGGTATATGAAGGAAGCAAGTGGGATGATACCTGTATTGCGGAAATCGGAATCTATGGACGGGATGGTTCACAGTAGTTTTTTTGAATTTTTATATGAAGAAGGAATGGAAAAAAGGAAGAAACAGAGGATATAATAAAACAGCAGAATGCATAAACACAGTAGGAGGTAATTAGTATGGCATTTACGGAAGTATCAATTGAAAGCTTAGAGTTTAACCCGTTTCAGAAGATTTCTAAGGAATGGATGCTTATTACGGCAGGAGATGAAAAGAAGAGTAACACAATGACTGCGAGCTGGGGAGGCTTAGGAATTATGTGGGGGAAAAATATTGCCACTGCATATATCCGTCCGCAGAGATATACGAAGGAGTTCGTAGACGCTAATGATACGTTTACGCTGTCATTTCTTCCGGAGAAGTACAGAAAGGCATTGAACCTGTGCGGAAGTATTTCAGGAAAAGATGTGGAGGATAAGTGGGTCAAAGCAGGACTTACGCCTTATTACGTAGACGGAACAACAGCGGTAGAAGAAGCTGACCTGGTATTTGTCTGCAAAAAGCAGTATCATCAGCGTATGACACCGGAGTGCTTTGACGTGAAGGAGAACGATGAGAAGTGGTA
>CAZNXL010000230.1:0-3486 GCA_964577075.1 uncultured Dorea sp.
GTCTTTCGACTACTGACGGACAATCGTTTTGGTCGTATCAACCATAAAAATGACCATCCCAAAAGAAATCGCAAAAAAATGATCTCGACAGGGCCAAATTGAGAAAGCAGCACCTTTGTTGCAACAAAGGTGCTGCCCCACACCATAATTGTGAAGAGTGCTGCAAGGTGCCCCTTCAAAGCGTCAGATCGTATAGTCATAATCTAACATCGTCCTTCTGAGGAATCGTTTTGCACTCTCTTCGCGTGGATTGCTGAAGAACTCCTTTGACGGTCTATCCTCAATAATAACCCCACCATCCATAAAAACGACACGGTTGGCAACGTTCTGAGCAAATCCCATTTCATGCGTAACCACAACCATAGTTGTTCCTTCATTCGCCAGCATCTTCATAACATCCAGCACCTCGCCGGTAAGTTCAGGATCAAGCGCAGAGGTTGGCTCGTCAAACAAAATAATCTCAGGTGATGTTGCAATAGCCCGTGCGATAGCCACGCGTTGCTGCTGACCGCCAGAGAGCTGATCGGGATAATAATCGGCTCGATCCAGCATGCCGACCTTGTCAAGCACATTGACGGCGATATCCTTCGCCTCCGTCTTTGGTATCTTCCGTGCGACGGTAAGACCCTCAAGCACGTTTTGTATCGCTGTTTTATTGCGGAACAGGTTATAGTTTTGAAATACAAAGCCCATCTTCATGCGTAGCTGACGTATCTCTCTACTTTTGACCTTGGTTATATCTTTATGAAAATCGTCAAAGACAACTTCGCCTTGATTTGCTTTTTCCAAAAAGCTGATGCAACGCAACAGGGTCGTTTTGCCGGATCCGCTGCTACCCAGAACCGCAACAACTTCGCCCTTATCAACCTTGAAATTTATTCCTTTCAGCACCTCGTTGCTACCGAATTTCTTATGAAGATTTTTTACTTCGAGCATAGTGATCCTTCCCTTTAATCTACGATTTCTTCAGGTGTCACTTGCAGGATATCGTTAAAGTTGTTGTTTGCGATCATCAAAACACCCATCGTTGTAATGACGACCAACTCTTCTTCGTTAAATTCCTGTTTCATTCGCCGGAACAGTTCGTCTGATACACCCTTTGGGTCTTTGGCAATTGCTTGCCCGTATTCGATCAGCAGACGTTCCCGCTCAGTAAAATCAAAGGTATTAAAGTCGATATTGTTCTTTTTGAGCAGGTTTGTAAAATAGGCGGTGCAGACAAAGCACTCATTCTGAACGGAAATGGCGTATTCATAAAAATCCGCTGCACGTTTTCCGATCAGCCGCTGCAGCTCTGCGTCCAACATATAGGAGCTTTCCTCAAGTGCTAAAAACGCCGGAACGTTATGAAGCAATGTACGCTTTTCGCTCGTGATACGGTGACCCTTTGCAAGATGTTCCTCTATCGCAGTTTTTACTTCCTGCGGTGCATTTTCGATATCTATTTCAGGTATTCTCGGCATGAGTTTTTTCCTTTCTAAACGGTAGGCTGAACAGCTTCCTTCTTTCCTCAGGATTCCAGGCCAGCTTCTGTTCTAAATACGACTGTAATAATGTAAGTAATGTATTAAGCATTAAATATATGAGCGCCGCCTCGCAATACAATGCAAGGTACTCATAATGCACGGCAGCGATTTGCTGAGCTGTTTTGAAAAGTTCAGCTACTGTAATGCTTGCAACCAGTGATGTGTCTTTTGTCAGACCGATAAGGGAATTAGACAAGGGCGGAAACGCGACGCGCGTTGCCTGTGGAATAACTATCCGTGTCATGATCTGCCTGTAGCTGAGCCCGACCATATAACCGGCCTCTGTCTGTCCGCGTGGAACAGACAGAAGCGCAGAACGTATGGTTTCGGAATTATAGGCGGCGCTGTTGAGTGAAAAAGCAATGATTGCTGACGGGAATGCTTCCAAACTGATGCCAATAGAGGGCAGACCGAAAAATATGATATATAACTGTACCAAAAGAGGCGTACCGCGAAATATCCATATATAGACCCGGGCGAACTGCCTGAGTACCGGTATATTCATAATCTGTACCAACGCCAAAAGGAAACCCAATACTAAACTGAGCAAAAAGATGATCAGCGTCAGCGGAATAGTAACCTTAATGCAGGCCAACAATAATTTGGGAAAAGAGGATATAAGAATATCCAGTACTCTTTCGCTCATCACGCATCTCCTAATTATTCAGGAACTTTTGTGTAGTCCCCATTTACATATTTTTGGGAAATCTCAACTAATGTACCATCTTCCAGTAACTCATCAAGTGCCTTATCAAACGCCTCGAGCAAACGGGTTTCACCCTTACGGACGGGAATGGCTATCTGCTCATAGGAGTCAGGAATAATAAATGCGACTTTCATATCGGCATCGGGATGTTCGTCAAGATAACTTTTCAGCACCAGCGGATCAAAATTCACAAAGTCCGCTCGTCCGGAAAGGAGAAGAGAAGCTGCCTCGGCAGGAGTATCAATGCCTACAATCTCAGCGCCGCGTTCTTCAAACCACGGATTGAATACATTAGTGGCCGTTGTTGCGATCTTCTTACCCTTCAAATCTGCTTCGCTTTTAATCTCATCATTATCCCCCTTAACAACGACTTGCTTGGGAATGTATAAGTAGGTGTCGGTAAAATCGTATTTTTCCTTACGTTCGTCAGAAACGCCAACGTCGTTGATGATGGTATCCAGACGACCAGCGTCCATACCGGGCATCAGAGAATCCCATGCCGACTCCACAAACTCAACCTCGACGCCTAATTTTTCGGCAACCGCCTTTGCAATCTCAATATCAAGACCGATAAGTTCATTGGTATCCGGATCATGATAGGTAAATGGGGGATAGGTTCCTTCTATACCGACAACGAGCTTGCCAGCTTTCTGTATTGCAGCCAGTTGGTCGTCTGTATTGGAGTTGCTCGTCGAGCAGCCAGAAAATACGCTGAGTACAAGTACAAGGCTTAAAACCAGTCCTAAAATACGTTTGAAATTTTTCATTGTTATTTCTCCTTATTTTATATCTAAAATCGTTTCAAAATAATTGTCCGCTGTTATAACAACAGCCATTCCGGTTATTACGACAATCTGCTCTTCTGTAAATACTTTCAGCAGGCGATCCTTTAAATCTTGCGGGATATTGTGAAAATCGCGGGCGATTGACTGACCGTATTCGATGATCAACTTTTCTTCTTCCGTAAATTCAGTCGTTTCAAAGTCGATGCCCTGCTCTTCCAAGCATTTCGCAAAATATTTTGTGCAGATATAAGAGTTGTTCTCCTTTGATATCACGTATTCCAACAAATCACCCAGACGCTTGCTGAGAAGTCTCTGCAACTCTGCGTCCATTCTCCAGCCGTTGATTTCAACGGAGTCATAGACGACGTTATTATTTAGCAATATGCTGGCTTTTTTTGAATTCAAAATGTCATGCCCGCGATCGTCCAATAGTTCTTTTACCTCTTTCGATGCGGTTTCATAAGTAACC
>CAZNXL010000231.1:0-3483 GCA_964577075.1 uncultured Dorea sp.
CATGAGGAAACAAGCGCAGAAAGGCGGAGTGTATAAGATTTTCTCTGCGCTGACGACGTTTGAGTTCAAACTCCAGATATTCTTTCGAATCCGGGTGAAACGCTTCTTCGGCACAACGCTGCTTGTGGATCGCTACATCTACGATAACATCGTAACCTATGCGGCGAACCTCGGACTGGGTGAAGATTACATGGAAAAGACCATGAACGGAAAATGGAGGCATGCGCCGAGACCTGATCTTATCATCTATATCAAGACACCGGTTGAAGTGTGCTGCAGCCGAAAGGATGATATACCTGATCCATTATACCTGGAAATTCGCAAACCGCTCTATGAGAAGGTTGCTGACATGTACAGCGCCACTGTCATCGCCGGAGACCAGGACAAGCAGAAGATGCTGGATGAGGTGATGAGTGCTGTTAATAAATGCCTGAAAGGGAAAGGCATCACAAAATAAAAATGACTTGTTAACGGACGGCTGAACGCAGCGGAATATGTATGCGGCGTCTCCAGCATGAAAAGAACGAAGGAGACAAAAGAAATGGTAAAGAAACTGATTATCCTTGGCATTGATGGAATGGATTGGGATGTGGTTGTCCGCTATAAGGATAAACTGCCTCACCTGTATGGCTTGATGGAGAAGAATGGATTTCCACATTTGCGGTCTGTGTTCCCCGCCGATACCACTCCCGCCTGGTCAACCATCTATACCGGCCTTGATCCGTCCGAGCATGGCATCATCAATTTCGTGAACGTTGGTGCAAAGGATAATACATATAAACCTCTGGTATTTGACGATTCTGCATTTAAAGGAAAAACTTTCTGGGATGTGCTGAATCAGCATGGCATGAGCTGCGCCGTGATCCTGCCCATGAATATCAAAGAGGGTTGGGAGATCAACGGACTCATGATTACCAGACCCTATGAAGGGAAGATCAGAGTCTATCCGCAAAGCAAGGAGAGCCTGTATCATCCTCGGATGGATGTCCTTGGCACTGAGGGCAAGTTTACTTCTGAAAAGGATTTGCCTGCACTCCGGAATGAGTTCTTTGCAAAAGTCAATGAAGAAATCCGATTGACTAGACTGGCAATGGAGAACGAGGATGTCGATGTGCTGTTCTCCTATTTCTCAACGACAGATGGCATTCAGCATGATTTCTGGCGGCACTGTGATCCTAAACATCCTGAGTATCCCGGTCCAAACGAACACGATAACGTGATTCGTGATATGTACATCACCATGGACCAATATGTCGGTGAGGTGATGGAGAAACAGCCGGATACGCCTTTGTTGATTATGAGTGACCATGGTCATGGCGCAAGACCGGTCTATACGGTACGAATCAATGAACTCTTAAGGCGAGGAGGTTTTTTGACGTCGAAAGGTGGCGGAGACGGTTCAAAACCGTCCGCAAAGAAGAAGATTAAAAAGACGATTAAGAGGGTGGCCATTGGCGTTGTAAAAGGTATTGGCTTGCCGAAGTGGGCGATGAAACTTGCAAAGAAGTTCCCTGTTTGGAAGAGCCTGTTTGCTTCCGGCGGAGACTTTGACTGGGACAAAACGCAGGCATATCTGAGTGATCTGAGCGCCCTGAAGAATTACAGCTACGGTGGTATTCGGCTGAACGATAATGTGACTGATAAAGACGCTCTGGCTGATCAGATTATCGAATATCTAAAGCCGATTAAAATCGAAGGCGAAGATAAGAACCTATTTGAATGGATTGTCAGGACAAATACATTCTATCACGGGAAATATCTCAATAAGTACCCGGAGATCATTTATCAGATGGATGAACGCTGGGGTGGGGAATGGGAACTGGGAGAGAATGTGTTTGAGAAGGGAGGCTTCATGTATATGATGTCTCCTGGTGGTCATAGATGGCGTACAGCAATCCTGTTTGCAAACAACATCACGCTAAAAAAGCAGAACTATGAAATGACCGACATCTATGGGATTATCAGGGATGTTTCGGGTATTGAGGGGTAATGAAGTGTGGATAAAGGAAGAAATATTTCGTTTGATATAGCTAAAGGAATAGGAATCATTCTTGTGGTAATTGGGCATACGATGTCACCAATAATGAGCGGGAATGTTGTTATGGAAAATGTTTATAAGATTCTCTACGTTTTCCACATGCCGTTATTCTTTTTGCTATCAGGACTCGTTTCATCGAAATTAATTGGGGGGGTACTGAGAACTCAAAACTAAAATGGCAATTACTGAAACAGCGTGCAATTAGATTGATGGTTCCATATTTCTTTTGGGCTGTTGTTTACTCAATAATGAAGCCTTTGATGAAGGAACAGGTTCGTTTTCAGTATTCGTACGCACCGCTGACCATACTTATAGGAAATAACCCTGCAGGTCAGTTGTGGTTTTTATATGTATTGTTTATAGTTTCGACAATTGTAATTCTATGTGTAAGGAAGCAATCGCTGAAATGGTGGACATTAATGGCGATAGTCATTAGTGCTGTAGCACCGATTATATCAGCAAATTATAGCCTGCCTGGAAAAAGTTTATCCTTTTCATTGTATCAAGTTGGCTATTATTTTATAGGACTATGTATTATTCTTCAGCGAGATACTTTTTTTAGAGATAGAAAAATTGCAATAATTGGGCTGATTTTTTTATTGGCTATTCAGTGCTCACTCTCATGCGAATAAATGTTTGGTATTTGAAGGCAATCGCGGGATTCGGAGCATGCTACTTGATTCTGTTCTTTAGCAGAAAGCTTGCTCAACTGGAGTTGGGAAATGGATTTGCTTGGCTTGGCAGGAATTCGGTGGATATTTATATCCTACATGCTCCAATCCTAGTTGTTGGACGAGCTGTTTTGAAAAGGTTTTTGCTTGGTGTGCCTTGGATTTATGTTGCAACACTAAGCATATGCGCAATTACATTGTCTTTGATGGTTTCGTATTTGTTTGTTAGACGAGTAAAGATACTAAATTTATTAGTGCTTGGAGCAAAGAGTAAATGATTAAGAAAAAGGTACTTGTCTGGGAGACCTTGGCAACGGTTTCTGGTGGGCAGAAAATGACGTTGACGGTATTGGATATGCTGTCCGATCAATATGAGTTCTGCTGTTTAATTCCTGCAGAAGGAATGCTCTCAGAAGAACTTAAAAAAAGAAATATCCCCTATGTTCTGATGGGTAATCAGACATTACCAACTGGCGTAAAAGGGAAGAAGGTTATCTTCCGATACGGATGGATGTCAGTAGAGAATGTCTTAAAATCGCTAAAGGTGATCCGCAAGTACAAGCCTGATATACTCTATTGTCCTGGCCCAGCGGCTCTTCCATGGAGTGCGGTATGCGGGAGCCTGACAGGAAAGCCTGTTATATGGCATCTTCATCATATTTTCTTGGATGGCGCTACAAAAAAGCTGCTTAACGTGTGTGGCAAATGGAAAAGCGTGCGGAGGATCATCGCGGTTTCCAACTGCGTAGGGGATCAGATTCGAAATGAGACAGC
>CAZNXL010000232.1:0-3467 GCA_964577075.1 uncultured Dorea sp.
GCCGCCTCGTATCTTCTCATGTCGTAGAGCAGCGCCGAACGGTTGAGTTCATACCAGGAAAGTTCGCCGCCTGTCCTTATAAGCGGTTCCAGCTCTAAAAGCTCCGCATAAGTTTTTTCCGCGTTATGACTTACGGAATAAACCTTCATCAGTGTGTTCATCTTTCTTAAGAATTTCGATCCTCCGAATAATCTTTGTAACATATAACTCCCTCCATATACGTTAACATTGTACTTAATACTTTCTTTTCATCATAATCACACGCTTTTTTATCAATCCAGATCACATTTTTTTCCCTCTTAAACCATGTAATCTGCCTTTTGGCAAAATGCCTTGTGTCACGCTTGATCCGGTAAATGGCTTCTTCAAGCGTACATTCTCCTTCCAGATAATCAAACATTTCTTTGTAGCCAAGCCCCTGCATAGAGACCAGATCTTTTGTATACCCCTTATCTTTTAATGTTCTGACCTCTGATACGAGCCCTTCTTTGATCATGGCGTCCACACGCTGGTTGATCCGCTCATACAGATGCGCCCTCTCGTCATTCAGCACAAAATAAAAAGCTTCGTATGGCGACTGCTTTCCCCGTTCCGCCGCATTATGGACCGAGATCGGGATTCCCGACTGGTGATAAAACTCCAATGCCCTGATGACTCTCTTTACATTATGGAAATGAATCTCTCCGGCAGACTTTGGATCCACGGCGCGGAGCCGGTCGTGCAGCGCCATTTCTCCGCGTTCTTTTGCAAATGTCTCTAATTCTTTCCGGTAAGAAGTATCCCCATCATATTCCGTAAAGTCAATATCATAGAGGAGAGCCTGGATATAAAATCCCGTGCCGCCTACTACGATAGGGATGTGCCCGTTTGCATAGATTTTTTTCATGGCGTCCTTCGCCATCTGCTGAAAACGTACGACGTGAAATTCCTCATCCGGCTCCAATACATCCACCAGATAATGAGGAACGCCCTCCATCTCTTCTGTCCGGATTTTCGCCGAGCCGATGTCCATCCCTCTGTATACCTGCATGGAATCAGCGCTGATGATCTCACCATCCACCGCCTTCGCAAGACCGATGGAGGCTTTTGTCTTTCCAACTGCCGTAGGTCCGGTCAATATGATCAATGGTTGTTTCATCTATATAATCCTCTTAAATTTCTTTTCCAGTTCCCGTTTGGACATTGCGATGATGGTTGGTCTGCCATGAGGGCAGTGATAGGGGTTCTCAAGAAGTAAAAGCTCACCGATCAGAGTGTCCGCCTCGGCGGCAGAGAGCTTCATATTGCCCTTTACGGCGGCCTTACAGGAGATGGACGCGATCTTCTCATCCAGAAGTTCCGATGAAAGATTCCGGCTTACTTCATCTGACAGACTGTCGATCATTTCCATTAAAAGATCCTTTTTGGCAATGGAAAACAGATTGTCCGGAACCGCCCTCACTGCATAGGAGCCTTGCCCGAATTCCTCAAATTCAAAACCGATTTTTGTAAAATGGTCCATATAACGGCATAAAAGCTCCTCTTCCTGCATCGTAAGATTTAGTATGATGGGCGGCGAGATCATCTGAGAAGTAAATTCTCTTGTTTTCATCTCCGCCAGCGTTTTTTCATACAAGACGCGCTCATGCGCGGCGTGCTGATCGATAATGTAGAGATTATCATGGTATTCCGCCAGCCAGTAGGTGTCAAATACCTGACCGATCAGCTTGTATTCTGCTTTTATCTCCCTGTCAAGGAATTGTTCTTCAAAAAGATCAAGCTGCTTATTATCAGCATGATATGTCACAGCCTCACGGATGCGGTCTGTCTGCATGTCCGGTTTAAAGATCCCCGTTTTATCGATCACTTCCGCGGAAGAATTCTTCTCATGATAAGACTTCACTCTCTTTTTCATCTCTTCCATGAAGTACTCAAGGTTTCTCTCTTCCTTTGGCGGGATTTCCTTTTTGGGAGCAGGTTTTGGTATGTTCTCTGCCTGTTTTGTGATCTGCCTCACGGTATCCTCCTGACCGAAAGGAAGTTTCTCAGGCATGTTTCCGGCTTTTCCCTCCCCTGGAACATCAACCGTGACATGGGGGATCAGCTCCTTTTCATGAAGCCCCGTATCTACCGCTTCAAAGATGCAGTTATAGATTTCCTGCTGGTTCCGGAAGCGGATCTCTAACTTCGCGGGATGGACATTGACATCCACCTCCTCGCCGCTCATCTCGATATGGAGCACCACAAAAGGAAATTTGTGTTGCATCGTAAAATCCTTATAGGCGTCCTCGATCGCCTTGCAGACCATACTGTTTTTTATGTAGCGGTGATTGATGAAATAATTTTCAAAATTCCGGTTTCCCCTTGAGATTAACGGCGCTCCAAGATAGCCTGTAATGTGGACGCCTTTTTTATCATAGTCAGCCCTTAAAAGGCTGCCGGCGATCTCCCTGCCGTATATGTGGTAAATGACATCCTTTAAATTCCCGTTCCCGGAGGTATGGATCTTTGACTGGCCGTTATTAATAAAATGAAAGGAAATCTCCGGCCTTGAAAGCGCCAGCTTTGTCATAAGTTCACCCACATGGCTTGCTTCAGTCATAGCCGTCTTTAAAAATTTCTTCCTCGCAGGGACATTATAAAATAACTGACGCACAAAAAAGGTTGTCCCGTCTGGTGCGCCGGCATCCTCAAGTTTTTCCTCTTTTCCACCGTTAATGAAGTACCTTGTCCCGAAGATATCTTCCCTTGTCTTTGTAAGAAGTTCCACCTGAGCTACCGCGGCAATGCTGGAAAGAGCCTCTCCGCGAAAGCCTAAAGACTGAATTCTAAGCAGATCGTCCACGGAACGTATCTTGCTGGTAGAGTGCCTTAAAAATGCAGACCTCACTTCAGCTTGCGGAATCCCGCAGCCGTTATCTGCGATACGGATCAGGGTTATCCCGCCGTCTTTGATCTCCACGGTGATGGAAGTTGCCCCGGCATCGATGGAATTTTCCACCAGCTCTTTTACGACGGAGGCAGGACGCTCGATCACCTCTCCCGCGGCGATCTTATCGATCGTGATCTGATCAAGTATTTGAATCTTACTCATTACTTACCACCTGTTCTTTAACTTGTTCTGTAGCTGGTACAGAGTATTCAGTGCATCGATCGGAGTCAGATTGCTTACATCTAAGTTCTTTAACTCCTCCAGTACATCATCATCTTTTACTGTGTCAAAAAGAGACATCTGCGCCAGGTCGACTTCATCGTATTTGTTCGTTCTGATCTTTGGAGCAGTTCCATGAGCGGCAATGTCTTTGATCCGGGTAGTGATATCTGCGTGGATCAATTCCTCCACGATCTCTTTTGCCCGGTCGGTAACACTTTCCGGGACTCCCGCAAGCCGGGCAACCTGGATGCCATAGCTTTTGTCCGCACCGCCCTTCACGATCTTTCTAAGGAAAATGATGTCGTCCCCCTTTTCTTTTACGGCGATGCAGTAA
>CAZNXL010000233.1:0-3444 GCA_964577075.1 uncultured Dorea sp.
CTCCGGTTGCAGTCGGAATGATCTGGAAACTTTTAATGGATCCATCCATCGGTTTGTTTAACTATACTTTAAAAGCCTTAGGACTTCCGGCCAGCGAATGGCTTTTTGGATCAGAAACTGTCATTCGCTCTCTCATTCTGATCGATGTGTGGGAATGGTCCCCCATGGTGGCGCTGATCGTTTTAGCCGGGCTTAGCGGGATCGATGAGGATATTTATGAGGCGGCTACGATGGACGGCGCCAGCTACCTGCAGAAAACAATGAGAATTACGCTTCCTTTGTCCTTGAACGTGATTCTTGTAGCTGCGCTGCTTCGTTTGATCGATGCGCTGAAAACATTTGACATTATTTATTCTACTACGCAAGGGGGTCCTGCATTTCAATCGCAGACGATTAATATTTATTCATATCTGTATGGGTTCCAGTACTACAAATACGGTTACGCTTCAGCATCTATGATCCTGTTTCTTTTGCTGGTATTGGCAGTTACCGGAGTTGTAATGTATATCAGAACAAAGGTGGTGGTAGAGCGATGAGCAGACAGAAGAAAATGCGTCCTAATGCAGTGTATAAAAGGAAGAAAGCAGGCAGTACGGTTTTCTTTTACCTGTTGCTGGCGTTGGTGATCCTGTTTACGATTTTTCCTTTTGTTTTTATGGTTCTGGCGTCATTTAAGACAACCGTAGAGATACAGAATCCGGCGAAATTTTTAGATTTTACACTGGTGACGAGCAATTATGCGGAAGTATTTGAACGTTTTAGCTTTGCGAAACCGATCTGGAACAGCTTTTACGTAGCGTTTATGACGACGGTGATTTCCCTTCTGATCGGTTTGCCCGCGGCGTATGCTATCTCAAAGTTTAAAATGCAGAAAATGAGCGCAGGCATATTAGTGACGCGTATGATTCCCGGTATCTGTTTTTTGCTTCCATGGTTTAAGATATTTTCTTCCATGGGATTAACGGACACGTATACTTCGCTGATTATGTCTTATATGTTAGTGGCGGTTCCCTTTATCATCTGGATCATGGTCCCGCATTTTGAAAATCTGCCGCAGGATCTGGAACAGGCGGCTATGATCGACGGGTGTTCTCAGAATATGATTTTTCTTCGTATTATGCTGCCGCTTTCCACTCCGGGTATCATTACGGCTGCTTTGATGAGTTTTATCAATGCCTGGAACAACTTTTTATTTGCTTTGGCGCTATCCGGATATGAGACAAAGACGCTTCCGATGGCAGTCTATAATTTTATCGGATATGCCAAAATTTCGTGGGGACCTCTCATGGCGGCAGCTACGATCATCACAGGTCCGATCGTGTTATTATCGCTGATCATGCAGAAATATGTAGTATCAGGTATGACTGCAGGAGCTGTAAAGGGATAAAAAGAAGGAGAAACAGAATGTTTACGTCAGATGAGTTAAGAACAACAGATAAGATCATCGTGGCAGGTCATCGTGGATCTTCCGGGAGATTTCCTGAAAATACGCTTCTTGCATATCGGGAAGCGGCGGAAGCTGGATGTGATGTGATCGAACTGGATGTTACTCTTTCAAAAGATGAGGTACCGGTAATTTCCCATGATGATCATCTGGAACGTGTGAGTGACGGAAAAGGGATGATTGAGGATCTTACTTGTGAGGAACTAAAACAACTGGATTTTGGATCCAGGAAAGGGAAGATATTTCAGGGACTTAAGATTCCGACATTCCGGGAAGCGATGGAGTTATTAAGGGAGTATCCGCAGGTGATCGTGGATGTGGATTTTAAAATAAATCCTAATGTGAGTAAAACACTGGAGAAAGCACAAAAGATCATTAAAGAACTGCATATGGAAAACCGTTGTGTCTATAACAGTTGTGACGGGAATATTATAGATGCTCTGCACAGCCGTGGATGTATTACGATTGGCGCTCCGCATTCTTTTGCGGATAAAGTGAATTATTCTGAGGAGACTTATCGTAAGCTGTGGAGTGTGTGCATTCCAATGGAAGAATTAACCCCGGAATCTGCACGGAGTTATCTGGAACAGGGAATTATTGTTGCGGCTACAAGTCCTGATACACCGGGACAGATCCGGTATGCACTGCACTGCGGAGCGACATTTTTGATTGTTGATGAACCTTGTAATGCGGTAGCCATTGCGCGCAGTTTGAATGGAAATGTCTGACAGTAAAGGAGCGGTTATGTGGAATTCTTTTGCAGATATTTTTAGAGAATGGAGTAGTATTGCCATTTTGTTACGTCTTTTGTTTGCCATGGCTGTAGGCACTGTCGTAGGAATTGACAGGGGATTAAAGAGACGGGGAGCCGGGGTGAAGACACATGTCATGGTCTGCCTTGGCTCTGCCCTTGTTATGGTTACAAGTGAATATATGACGATTCATTTTAATGCGACGGTGGATATGGCCAGACTTGGGGCGCAGGTAATAAGCGGAGTTGGATTCTTAGGAGTCGGAACGATTCTTGTGACCGGGAAGAATCAGGTCAGAGGTCTGACGACAGCGGCCGGGCTGTGGGTGTGTGCCTGTATTGGACTGGCAGCAGGTATCGGATTTATAGAAGGCGCGCTGATCACGTTTTTATTGGTTATGGTGAACTTCCGTATTTTAGCGAAGGTGGATGCGATCGTGCGGAGGTTTTCCAGGATCTTTGATCTGTATTTGGAATTTGATACAGACAGAAACGTAAGCTGCTTTTTAAAAGAAATGAGAAAGCGTGGGATTAAGACAGAAGTTCTTGGCATATCAAAAGAAAAGAACCCGGAAAAGATAACAACAGCAATTGTCACCGTGAAAATGCAGAAACGCAATAACGGACATTTTGATCTGATAGATGAAATCAGGGAATTAGATTTCGTAAAATACGTGGAAGAGCTATAGATACGGGAGGGGTGAGACTATGGTTTTATCGACGGAGACTGGCTCGCTTAGAAAGAGAGTGGGTGAGCGAAAAAGTATTGAGATGCTGGCATCTGTAGGATTTGATGCACTGGATTATTCTTTTACACCTGATATGGAAAGGGGTATCGCACCCTGGAATAGTGATGATTACTGTGACTATGCAAGGGAGCTTCTTAAGATTGCACAGGATAACGGCGTTTATTTTAATCAGGCACACGCCCCTTTTCTGTTTGCGGCGGAGGAGTTTGAGAACTATGAAGAAAGGGTTCTGCCCATGAATATCCGATGCCTGGAGATATGTGCCTTGCTGGGGATTCCACATATGGTCATTCACCCGCTGCATTATCTCGACTACCGGCAGCAGAAAGAAAGACTGTGGAAGCTAAACTATGATTATTATCAGAAAATGCTTCCTTACGCAAAAGAAACAGGCGTAAAGATTGCCTTGGAAAACATGATCCTGTTTGATGAAAAGCAAGGACGTATGGTTCCTGATTTTTTAGGAGACGCAGAGGAATATATTGCCTTTTTAACAGAAC
>CAZNXL010000234.1:0-3392 GCA_964577075.1 uncultured Dorea sp.
CGGAAAAGGGCACAAGCTTGAGGCGGAAGTTGAGGAGAAGATCGAGGATTACATTGACGGGGTCACGCCGGAGGTTCCTCTTGCTAAGAAGGAAGATATCGGACGCACAATAGATTATGTGGCAGGAAGAAACCGTTATATCGGCTATCTGATTTCCCTTGCGACGCGTTCTTTTGAGGGCATGAAGATTGGTCTTGACTGTTCTAACGGGAGCGCGTTCACGATTGCAAAAGCGGTTTATGATGCGCTTGGCGCAAAGACCTGTGTAATTAATTGTGAGCCGGACGGGACCAATATTAACAGGGACTGTGGTTCTACACACATTGAAGCGCTTCAGAATCATGTGAAGGAGAAGAAGTTAGACGTAGGATTTGCTTATGATGGAGATGCCGACCGCTGTATTGCGGTGGATGAGAACGGCAATGTAGTAGATGGTGATTTTATATTGTACATTTGCGGAAAGTACTTAAAAGAGAACGGACGGTTGAATGGAGATACCATTGTTACAACGATCATGTCGAACCTTGGTCTGTACAAAGCCTGTGACAGGATCGGACTCAAGTATGAAAAGACCGCAGTTGGAGATAAGTACGTATATGAGAACATGGTCCGCAACAACTTTTCTCTCGGCGGCGAGCAGTCCGGACACATCATCTTCAGCAAGCATGCGACAACAGGAGATGGGATCCTGACGTCTCTGATGATCATGGAGGTTATGCTTGAGAAGAAGCAGAGTCTTGCCAAACTTGCGGAGGACGTAAAGATTTACCCGCAGCTTCTTAAAAATGTCCGTGTGGCGGATAAGAAGACTGCACGTGAGAATGCAGAAGTAACAAAGGCTGTGAGCGCAGTCGCGGAGGCGCTGGGAGATGACGGACGCATACTCGTAAGAGAGAGCGGTACAGAGCCGGTAATCCGGGTAATGGTCGAGGCCACAACCGATGAGCTGTGTGCGAAGTATGTCAATCAGGTCGTTGATGTTATTCGCGCGGAAGGTCTGATTGTTGGGTAGCTGCTCTGATCAGAATGAAGACAGATAAAAAAGGGTTCCACTCTAGATAGAGTGGAACCCTTTTCCTATGATCTCGCTTGTATTGGAGATGAGAAGGAAAGCGTCAGGATAATTCTCTTTTATAAAATTTCTCAGCTTTATTGCTTCTACACGGTTTAACACCGTAAAAATAATGTATTTATCCCGCCCGGAAAAAGCCCCTTTTGCATTGACGATCGTGGCGCCCCGGTGAAGGTTTTCTTTAATGAAGCTGCAGATCGGCTGAGGATCGGTGCACACTACATTGAAATACTTTGATAAGTTCAGGCTTTCGATGAACCCGTCGATCATAAAAGAGCGGACGGCAAGCCCAAGGAAAGAATACAGTCCGGTCTTTATGTCAAATACAAAACATCCGGCCAGGGTGATGATCAGATCGGAAGCTATAAGCGCTTTTCCGATATTGACACTGGTATATTTCTTTAAAATCATAGCAATAATATCGGTGCCGCCGCTGGATGAACCGATATTAAACAAAATCGCAGAACCAAAAGCCGGAAGAGCGATTGCAAACATAAGCTCTAAGAAAGGTTCATCGGTGAGAGGTGCATTCAGCGGAAAGATACGTTCCAGTCCGGATAGCGCAAAGGATAAAAGGATCGTACAGTATGCAGTCTTGGAGGCAAATTCCTTTCCCAGGACAAACAAACCGATGACCAAAAGAAGCATGTTGACAATAAAGGAAAAGTCACCGGCAGATATGACGCCCGATTTCGCAACCAGTACGCCCAGACCAGTGATGCCGCCGAATGTGAAGTTGTTGGTAAACTTAAAGAAGTAAGTTCCGGTGGCAATAAGAAGAGTACTTACAGTTAACAGTATAAAATTTTTCACTTGTGCTTTCATAATATATTCCCCAACAATATTATTATTTTTGGTTTTACAACCATTCAAATTGTAACGCTGCGTTTTTTTTACGTCAATAAAAGCAATAAATGTAAACGAAGAAAATCAAGATTATTGATGAATTCTGTTTTGTGTTTTCGGCAATACTATTTCTTTATAAGGAGGACGTAAAGATGCACAGATATATACCGATTACGGATGTTTACGCAAGAGAAATACTGGATTCCAGAGGGAATCCTACGATAGAGGCGGAAGTGCTGGCAGGAGAAGAGTACTGCGGCCGCGCAGGTGTTCCGTCAGGGGCATCGACAGGACAGTTCGAGGCGGTTGAACTCAGAGACAGGGAAAAAAGGTATCATGGTCTTGGCGTTATGCGGGCGGTTGACCATGTCAATGCCAGGATTGCGCCAGCGGTCATTGGAATGAATGTATTTGATCAGGCAGCGGTGGATGCAGCTCTCTTAAAGTTGGATGGGACAGAAAATAAATCTAATCTGGGAGCAAATGCAATGCTGGGCGTGTCTATGGCGACTGCCAAGGCCGCGGCCGCGGCGCTTCGGGTCCCGCTGTATTCCTATCTTGGCGGAACGAACGCTAAAAGGATACCGGCGCCTATGATGAATATTATGAACGGGGGAAGACATGCGGATAACACGATCGATATTCAGGAATTTATGATCATACCTGCAGGAGCCCGCTGTTTCAGCGAAGGACTTCGCATGTGCGCAGAGGTCTACCATGCGCTAAAGGCGCTTTTAAAAGATGCCGGACTTAATACCTCGGTGGGCGACGAAGGCGGTTTTGCCCCGGATCTTTTGGATGCTTCAGAGGCGCTCAGATTCATCGTGAATGCAATCAACCGTGCCGGATATCAGCCGGGAAAAGATGTAAGCCTGGCTTTGGACATCGCAGCATCAGAGTTATATGATAAAAACTTCAGAAAATATGTATTTGACGGTGAAGGGAAGATGCGCGGGCATAAGGTCATACGTTCTTCAGAAGAGTTAATTGATTACTACGAAGAACTGATTGAAAGATTTCCTGTTATTTCTCTGGAAGATCCGTTAGATGAGGAAGACTGGGACGGCTGGGAGCTTCTGACTGCAAGACTTGGACTTCATGTACAGCTTGTAGGAGACGATCTGTTTGTAACGAATACGAAGCGGCTGAAAATGGGAATTGACCGGAAAGCGGCAAACGCTATCCTCATTAAAGTGAATCAAATCGGGACGTTGACGGAGGCATTTGATGCCATCGAGATGGCGAAAAAAGCCGGTTATCAGACTGTGATCTCCCATCGCTCCGGGGAGACGGCGGACTCTGTCATCGCAGATATCGCGGTTGCTTTCAATGCCGGACAGATAAAGACCGGAGCGCCATGCCGGGGAGAGCGGGTAGAGAAGTATAACCAGCTTCTCAGGATAGAAGGATGGCTGGGTGACGTGGCGGAATTTCAATAAAAATACTTGTCAATCCCACCTGCTTGTGTTAGAAT
>CAZNXL010000235.1:0-3078 GCA_964577075.1 uncultured Dorea sp.
AGGAACTTCATAAATAAATCCATAAAAAGACCACCCAAAAATATTGTCCGTGAGAAGATTCCTCTTACAAAAGAGGAATTTCGTCATTTAGTGAGTGCTTTAAAAGAGCGTGGCGAGTATCAAATGGTAGCATATGTGCTATTTACCTTCGAGGCAGGATGCCGCAGAGAGGAAAGTCGCCAGCTCACAAAAGATACAATCAATTTTGAGCCGGTTATTAAAAGAAAAATTGTCAAAGATGACAACGGGAACGACGTTGAAATAGAAGTCAAAATGTATTATACACGACCTATTCGTTGCAAGGGCGGCAAAATACGTCGATTAGTCTTCGGAGAAGAAGCGATGGAAGCTATGAAAAGATGGGTGGAGATACGCGGGAACGACGATTGTCCGTATATGTTTGTAACAAAATACGGCGGTGTCGTCAGGCAAATTAGTGAAACCACTTTCAACAACTGGTTCACAAATACGATCTCTCCTATTGTCGGGAGATCGGTTCATCCTCACACGCTACGGGCGGCAAGGGCGACACAAGCAGTTGTCGAAGATGGGAAAGACATTGAATCAGTAAGACAATTACTTGGACACGAAGACTCAAGTACGACTCTCAACTTCTATATTGTGAGAGAAGACGATGATGAAATAGGCGATTTGTTCTAAAAAAACTAAGGAATATGAGGAGGGAACATGTCGGAACAAAACATTGGGCGCCCTCTCGGGGGCAATACATTGGAGAAAATAAAGATTTTGTACAAATCTCCAATCAAAATAAATGGCGATTTCAAAATGCCAAAGATAAGAATACAGGAAAGTGATTCTTCTAGGAAATACGTTTGTACTTGTTGCGCGAAGAGTTATCAAAAGCAAGAAGGGAATTTTTTAAAAGTAGGGAGTTCGATATTATGGCAGGGCAATAATGGGTATATGCCTATATGTAAGAGTTGTGCGGAGACAATATTTAATGCGCTCGTAGATTTTTACAGTGGAAATGAAGAGCACGCTCTGCGACATTGGTGCGGTATCTTCGATTATCCTTATGATGTTGAAGCTTCCTCTATGACGGCAGTACACGTTCAACCTGGGAAGTCGAGAGTCTCACTTTATCCGTCGAAGCTTAATACAAAACAAGCACGCAGTCGTGGTACGACCTATCTCGATACGGTTCGTAACGAAATCGGAGAAGCAACTCGTGTGCGTACTGTAAACGATATTATATCCTCCGAAGAAACCAATGACGGATTTGTCGTCACTAAGCCTATGATTAAGAAGTGGGGATATGGACACAAACCGGAAGAATACGAATGGCTGGAAGAGCAAGAGGAAGATTGGCGTTCTCGCGTTGAGTGTCAGACTAAACCGCAGGAGGAGCTTATAAGGACAATCTGCCTTTCGCAGCTTAATATACAAAAAGCACAGCAAGGAGGGGGAAGGGTTACAGATGCGATGAAGGCGTTCCAAGATCTACTCGCATCGTGTAATCTGCAACCGAGACAAAATACTAACGATGATTTCGCAGAGCAGAATACATTCGGTATACTCATTAAACAGTTTGAGCAGGAGAAGCCGTTACCAACCCCGGATCCGGAATGGGCAGATGTTGATGGAATAAAGCGTTATGTAGATACGTGGTTTCTTGGACATCTTTGCCATATTTTGCATATTACGAACGATTGCGAGGAACAATACAGGCGGGAAATTGAAAAATACACAGTTAAGCCTCCTGAATACGATGGAGAAGATGACGTAGCAGACATATCCTTACTTGAAAAATTTAGCAATAAAGGAGACAAGAAGGAATGACTACAGTGACAGAGAGACAAACGGACGCCGAAATCAAAAGGCAAAAACATAGGCGCTTGATGGACGGTGTTGCGGTTTGGGTATCTTTTTATAGGGCAAATCCGCATAGATTCGCAAGAGATTATCTTGGACTGAAGCTTAAAATGTTCCAGCAGATAATTTTGAATGAGATGTTTCGAAAGGTAAATTCAATTTATCTAGCAAGCCGTGGCGGCGGTAAATCATTTCTGCTTGCGATTTTTTGCGTATGCTATTGTATCTTGTTTCCTGGAACAACGATTTGTCTCGCCTCTAAGACTCGTGGGCAAGCAATCGAAATCATAGACAAGATACAGACTATTCTTATGCCGCTATCGGCAAACTTGAGAATGGAGATAGGAGAAATAAAATCTAATCAAGCAGAGTCATTTGTTGGATTTAAGAACGGTTCAATTATAAAAGTTGTTACAGCAGCGGATTCGGCTCGCCACAACAGGGCGACTATACTGATAAATCAATTGTCTGGGCACGCAGTAATGTGTGCTTGAAATCGGGCAATATCGGTGAAGACTAAACAGCACAAAGAGTTGCAGGTTAATACCGAGATAACTCCACAAAAATAAAAGGTTGTGAAGCATTGTAACGCATAGGCAGTGACGAAAGAATAATCTGCCCAAGAGTGTCCGACACCCTACAAGTTCGAGGGTGAAAATATATGCTGAACTCATGGGAAACTATGAGAAATATAGGATAAAAAGCCTATATGTTAACAAAATGAGTTGACGAATACCGTATGGTAGATAAAAACACAATCGACACCATTCTTCGTAAATTTTTGACCACTCCAAGACATCCCGGGTTTATGGACAAGCCGGAATATAAAAACTATCCAATAGAGAGGACAAAAGAATTATATGCAAGTAGCTGTTGGTACGAAGCGCATTGGAGTTATAAACATGTACAGTCCTATATCATTCAGATGATTCGTGGCAGAAGCTATTTTTGTTGTGGTATGCCATATCAGCTTGCCATTAAAGAAAATCTGCTTGATAGAGAAAGGGTTGAGGACGAAATGTCCGAAGCGGACTTCAACGAAGTACAATTTCATATGGAAATGTGCGCGTTGTTCTGGTCTCAGGCGAGCAGTGGATTATATTGCTTCGATGAAATAGATAAAAATAGGGTTATTCAACATCCGTTCTATCCGAGTTACATAATAGGAAAGCATCAGGACAAACAGTTACGCATACCGCCAAAAAGGGAAGGAGAGAAACGAATTTTATCTGCCGATATTGCACT
>CAZNXL010000235.1:3088-3382 GCA_964577075.1 uncultured Dorea sp.
CATCGGGGAAAAACAAAAATGATGCTACGTCAATCTTTATCAATCAGATGCTGCCAACTCCTTCAGGGAGATACATCAACAATATTATCTATACTGAAAACAATGAGGGCTTGCGTACAGAGGCGCAGGCTCTTGTCATACGAAAACTAACCGAGGAGTTTGACTGCGACTACTTGGTTATAGATAGGACAGGGCTTGGGCTTGGAGTTGTCGATGCATTGATGGGGGATATTTATGACCAGGCAACGGGTGATACTTACGGAGCACTTTCTTGCTGTAACGATGACGAGATGG
>CAZNXL010000236.1:0-3376 GCA_964577075.1 uncultured Dorea sp.
GCATCTTCCGAAGCTGCCAAAGATACGCAGACAGACGCTTTTAAGGCATCCGGAAATCTCCGAATGCCTGTTTCCTATGATACGTTTCTAGTCTTCACATGTAACTTTGTACATATTTCTTCTACTGATCGCACCGATCTCTTCCAGCTTATTGACCATGCGGTATACGGTTGCGATCCCGATAGAATGATCTAACTGAGATGCGCGGTAATAAATCTCCTTACAGGATGCGCAGTCTTCTTCCAAAATCACGTCGAGAAGAACTTCCCTCTGTTTTGTAATCCGACATCCCTGATGTCTTAATCTTTCGATAATCAATTGTTTTTGCTCGGCTGATCCCATAACCATTGGTAATCCTCCTACTAAATATCAGAAATCCCCCGGCAACATTTTAGTGACAATGTCCGCCGCAATGCTTGCAGTCGCCGCCGCACTGTATTGATTTTCCATTTTTCTTATCACGGATCATGCTCCTTACCGCCAGTCCGATTATGATACACACGATCGCTCCCACAACAAATGTTCCCATAGCGTCCTCCATGAAATCTATCTTGCCGTTGACAAATTTATTTTGCTGCTGCCATACTTCTTATATTCACATCCAAAGTTTTGCTTTCTTTATACGGGCGGAATAACAGATAGATAAACCCGATCACAAGGATCACTGCAACAACTGTTCCGATCCCAAAGGCTCCGCCTGTAAATACGTTTCCAATCTGGTATACACAAAGTGATACGGCATATGCCAGAATTGTCTGATATCCGATTGCAAACCAGAACCATTTTGTATTATTCATCTCTCTCTTAATCGCTCCCATCGCCGCGAAGCAAGGCGCGCAAAGGAGATTGAATACGAGGAAGGAGTAAGCTGCCACTGCTGTCATGCTGCCTGCAAGCTGTCCCCAGATCTCTGTTCCATCTTCTGCAACTTCTGCAAATCCGAACAGTATTCCAAAGGTTCCTACTACATTTTCTTTTGCGATCAGACCTGTTACCGCTGCTACTGCCATCTTCCAGTCGCCCCATCCCAGCGGTGCGAAGAGAGGTGCAAGGATGCTTCCGATCGCTGCAAGAATACTGTCATTCAGCTGCTCTGCCTCAAGCATTCCAAAGGAACCGTCTACCCATCCGAAACTCATCAAAAACCAGAGCAGAACCGTTGAGAGAAGAATGATCGTTCCTGCCTTCTTAATAAATGACCATCCGCGCTCCCACATACTTCTTAATACATTTCCAACCGTCGGCATATGATATGCCGGAAGCTCCATAACGAACGGCGCCGGATCTCCGGCAAACATCTTTGTCTTCTTTAAGATGATCCCTGAGCAGATAATAGCGGCGATGCCTACGAAATATGCGCTTGGCGCCACCCATGAAGCTCCGTCAAACAATGCGCCTGCAATAAGTGCGATGATCGGAAGCTTCGCTCCACAGGGAATAAATGTTGTAGTCATGATCGTCATCTTGCGGTCACGATCATTCTCAATCGTTCTGGATGCCATAACGCCCGGAACGCCACAGCCGGTACCAATCAGCATAGGGATGAAGGATTTCCCGGAAAGACCGAATTTGCGGAAAATTCTGTCCATAATAAATGCTACACGCGCCATATATCCACACGCCTCTAAAAATGCGAGGAAGATGAAAAGCACAAGCATCTGCGGCACGAACCCAAGGACGGCGCCGACACCTGCCACGATACCATCAAGGATAAGTCCCTGTAACCAGTCTGCACAGTGAATGCTGACAAGAAGATTCTCGATCGCCGGCGGGATGATCTCGCCAAATAAGACATCGTTCGTCCATCCCGTTACCCAGTCGCCGACAGTTGTGACAGACACATAATATACGACCCACATGATCACTGCAAAGATTGGAAGCGCCAGCCATCTGTTCGTTACGATACGGTCAATCTTATCTGATGTCGTAAGCTTTTCAGCTCTGTTCTTCTTCACGCAGTCTCCGATAATAGAGGATATATATACGTATCTTTCATTGGTGATAACACTCTCTGTATCATCATCAAATCCATCTTCCATCTCTTTAATTTCGGCGGATACATCCGGTACCTTCCGCATCTGAGCTGAGATCTTATCATCCTTTTCCAAAAGCTTGATCGCGAAAAATCTCTTCTGCTCCTCCGGAACGATCTCTGCAAGCTTATCTTCCACTCTGCTGATAATACTCTCAGCCTCAGCGCAAAACTCATGCTGCGGTGCGCAGGCCTTATGAGCCTGAGCCAATGCAACAGCTTTTTCCGCCGCCTTTGTAATACCGGTTCCTTTAAGAGCTGAAATCTCAACAACTTCACATCCCAGCTTTTCCCCGAGCTTTGAGATATTGATCTGATCTCCGCTCTTTTTCACAATATCTATCATATTGATCGCCATGATCACCGGAATGCCCAGTTCCATGATCTGAGTTGACAGATATAGATTTCTCTCAATATTGGTTCCGTCTACAATGTTAATAATAGCATCCGGACGCTGACCGATCAAATAGTTTCTCGCTACTACCTCTTCCAATGTGTACGGCGACAGGGAATAGATCCCCGGCAGGTCCATGATCACTACGTCTTTGTGTCCTTTTAATTTCCCTTCTTTTTTCTCCACCGTTACTCCGGGCCAGTTTCCCACGAACTGATTGGAACCTGTCAGCGCATTAAACAATGTTGTCTTACCACTGTTCGGATTACCCGCAAGTGCAATTTTTACTGACATAATATTTCTCCTTTTTTAAGTTTGTTCTCGCTTCTTTTTGTTAGTTATCTCTAACCTATGTACAAAAAATATTACTCTACCTGAATCATCTCGGCATCTGCTTTTCGCAAAGACAACTCATAGCCTCTTACGGTTACCTCTACAGGATCTCCAAGGGGAGCAACTTTTCTCACAAAAATCTCTACACCTTTTGTAATTCCCATATCCATAATCCTTCTTTTTACAGGACCATCGCCGGTTAACCTGGTTACTTTAACCGTCTTGCCGCACTCTGTGTCTCTCAAAGTCTTCATCTTTCCTCATCCCTTCCTTCTCTTTATCATCAACATTTATACATTACACCATAATTTTATTCGCCATATCCCTTCCTATGGCAATCCGGGAGTCTTTTACATTCACTATTACATTCCCCCCGATATCAGAGACAACTGTCACGATCCCCCCAACAACAAACCCGAGGTTTTCCAGGAATTTCTTTGTCTCTTCCTTCCCGCCGACCTTTTTGATCGTCATAGCCTCACCTGTGTTCACCATCGTTAACGGCATCATTCTATCTCCTTCCTCTTCTGATATTGATAAATGTTTTCATTTACATTGTTAGTATATTCTAACCGCTATTAGATGTCAACAACTTTATCCTGTTTTGTTGATAACTT
>CAZNXL010000237.1:0-3358 GCA_964577075.1 uncultured Dorea sp.
AGTGCTATCGTTGCCTCCAGCACAATATAATCTTTTTTTGCAATAATACTTGTGCGATAACCCATCTCCAGAGAATCTGCCGGAATCGGGAAAATTTCTCCCCGCTGGTCTAACACCGTCACTTCCTTTAGTACCTGTTTCATCTCTCCGCCGTAAGCGCCCGCGTTCATCACACAGGCTCCGCCAAGAGTTCCCGGGATCCCCGCAGCAAATTCAAAGCCTGAAAGATTGTTTTCTAATGCCCTTGCCGCGATTGCCGACAAAAGCGCCCCCGCCTGAGCCTTAATAAGATTCCTGCAAACCTCGATCTTATTCATAGATTTATAAATCTGAATCACAACTCCCCGGTATCCTTTATCAGATACTAAAAGATTACTTCCATTTCCCATTACATAATAAGGCATTGAATGCCTTTTACAGCAGGAAATTACTGCCTGTATCTGTTCTGTTCCATTCGGAGTAACAAAATAATCTGCCGCTCCCCCGATGCGCAACGTTGTATGATCCTCCATAGGTTCGTCAACTCTTATACTATCTTCCGGTAAAATCTTCTTTAATTCATCATAAAAGCGCTGATTCATAGTATAATCCTACTCTCCTCAATATTTTTTATCATCCATGTATCAATTTATATTACACTAATTATTGCCTAAATTCAACGCACTCTTGAAAATTCCGCCTAAATGCGTTATATTAAATCCATATAATTTTTTTCAAAAGGAGTTGATTGATAATTGGACTCGGGTGACGCCACGCAATTAATAATTTTGATCATTTTATTAGTGCTTTCTGCATTCTTTTCGTCTGCAGAAACAGCATTGACAACGGTAAACAAAATCCGGATCCGCAACCTTGCTGAAGAAGGCAGCAAAAGTGCAAAAACTGTATTAAAGATTACAGACGATTCTGGTAAGATGTTAAGTGCGATACTGATCGGCAACAACATCGTGAACCTTTCGGCGGCTTCGCTTACCACGAGTCTTGCTTACAGTCTGGGAGGCTCTATGGTCGCTATTGCTAACGCAGCGCTCACTCTCGCTATTCTCCTGTTCGGCGAGATCACACCAAAAACGATGGCTTCTATTCACGCAGAGAGGATGTCTCTTGCCTATGCATCTGTCATTAACCTTTTCATGAAGATTGCCACACCGGTCATTTTCCTCATTAACGGGTTGGCGAGGGGTGTACTGATTCTTTTCCGCGTGGATCCTAATGTAAGAAACGATATCATGACCGAGACGGAGCTTCGTACGATCGTTGACGTGAGCCATGAGGACGGTGTTATTGAATCAGACGAAAAAGAAATGATCTATAACGTATTTGATCTTGGTGACGCCAGGGCAAAGGATGTTATGGTTCCTCGCGTTCATGTGACATTTGCCGACGTAGACAGCACCTATGAAGAATTAATAGATATTTTCCGTGAAGATAAGTTCACTCGTCTTCCTGTCTTTGAAGAAACTACCGATAACGTAATCGGTACAATTAACATGAAAGATCTCCTCTTATTTGATAATACGAAGGAGTTTCATATAAAAGACATTCTGCGGGAAGCTTACTTTACTTATGAATATAAGAATATCTCAGAGCTTCTTGTAGAGATGCGTCAGGCCTCTTTTAACATTGCCATTGTATTGGATGAATACGGCGAAACAGCAGGACTTATCACTTTAGAAGACCTGCTCGAAGAGATCGTCGGAGAAATCCACGACGAATACGATGAAAATGAAGAGGATTTTATTCAGGAAATCTCTGCAAATGAATATATAATTGAAGGCTCTATGAACCTTGACGATCTGAATGACAGACTTGATCTTTCTTTGGAATCAGAAGATTATGATTCCCTCGGCGGCTTCATTATCGGGCGCCTTGACCGGTTTCCTGAAACCGGGGATTCTGTCACTACAGAAGAGGGCATACGCCTCGTCGTAGAATCCCTGGATAAGAACCGTATTGAATCTGTCCACATGTATCTTCCTCGGAAAGCAGATCTTTAAAACGAAAAGCATAAGTGAACCCGCTCCATTGGATCGTACGGCTCGCTGCGTTGAGGAAACTCACACAATCGGATGGAACTTTTAATAAGGCAGACAGACAATCAGCGGATGATCCGCGCATGAATCCGCTCTAACTTTTCTATATCCTCCTCATTGAATTCCTGATCTGTAACAATACCTGTATAATCGCCAAGATGATTAATCTTGGACATTGCCTGTCTGCCAAATTTTGACCGGTCTACGACCAAATATGATCTGCGGCACTGTCTCGGTGTCTGACGCTTTAACCACATCTTATCAATCGTAGGGGTCATCACCTCAAAATCCTCATTGATAGATGCAGCCCCAAAAAATCCAACGTCAAACTTAAAGTCCTCAAGCATCTGCGTCGCATAGTGCCCGAACATGCTTCCGGTAGACTTCTGAACATGACCTCCGCATATAAAGAGTTCCGCTTCACTGTCCTTTAGAAGCCTCGCTATCTCCAGATCGTTCGTCACGATCATGATGTCCGGAATATCCATGATCAATTTTGCAATTTCAAATGTTGTTGTTCCGGCGTCAAAAAAGACCGTATCCCCTTCTCCCACCAGAGGAACACATAACCTGGCAAGCCTTTCTTTAACATCTTTATGGCTTGTCTGCTTATCTGCATAGGTCACTTCCTGTTTGACCACTGCTCCGCCGTGACACCTCTCTAATACATCGTTTTTCTGAAGCTTTTCCAAATCCCTTCTGATAGTCATCGCACTGACGTTCATTTCCTGTGCCAGTTTATCCACCTGAACGCTGCCCTGTTGCTGAACCAGTTCCACGATCTTTGACTGTCTTTCTGCCGCAAGCATAATCAATACCTCTTCCCGTTGAGGACCTCCATTATTAAAAAATCTGTCCCCATATTAAAAATAGACAGCGAAAGTCCTTAACCTTCGCTGCCCTTATTTTACATGATTACATAAAAATACTCAATACCAATATTTCTACAACTCCGACTGCCCATGCGATCGTCGATGTTACAGACCAGATCGTGAGCTGATCTTTTGCTTCACGAACACCGAGCGTTCTGTTTACTACCCAGAAATAGCTGTCGTTAAAATATCCGAAAAACAGTGAACCTACACAACATGCGACTGCTCCGAGAAGCGGGCTTACATTGGCCGCCACAAGGATAGGCGCCGAGATCCCTGCTGCTGTTGTCATAGCGACCGTACCGGAACCCTGGATAAATCTCATTGCTGTAGAGATGATCAACGGAAGAATGATGATCGGAATGGCTGTCCCTGCAAGTCCCTCCGCCATAAATGTTCCGAGCCCGGAGTCTTTGATGATCTGTCCAAGTGCGCCGCCGCCACCTGTTACAA
>CAZNXL010000238.1:0-3355 GCA_964577075.1 uncultured Dorea sp.
CTTGACAAAAGTCACTTCATAACGGAGGAATAAAGATGAAAAGTATTACAAATGACATTTTTTACGTAGGCGTGAATGACCATGAGGTGGATCTGTTCGAGGGACAGTACATTGTCCCTAACGGTATGGCTTACAATTCTTACGTGATCAGAGATGAAAAAATTGCGGTCATGGATACGGTGGACATTAACTTTGGTGAAGAATGGCTTGCCAATATTGCGGAGGTTTTGGGAGATGAGACGCCGGATTACCTGATCGTTCAGCACATGGAGCCGGATCATTCTGCGAATATCGTCAGATTTACAGAAGCTTATCCAGACGCTAAGATCGTGGGAAATGCCAGGACATTCCAGATGATCACAAACTTTTTCGGCGTTGATATGGGAGAGAAAAAAGTAGTAGTTTCCAACAATGAGACATTTTCCCTCGGAAGCCATGAGCTTACCTTTGTCTTTGCGCCGATGGTACACTGGCCGGAGGTCATGGTAACTTACGACAGCAAAGACAAGGTTCTGTTCTCTGCGGATGCTTTCGGCAAATTCGGCGCTCTTGACGTGGAAGAAGACTGGGCATGTGAGGCGCGCCGCTACTACATTGGTATTGTAGGAAAATACGGCGCACAGACGCAGGTGCTTCTTAAAAAGGCGGCTGCCCTTGAGATCGAGGCGATCTGCCCGCTGCACGGACCGGTTCTTTCTCAGGATCTGGAATATTACCTGAATCTTTACAACATATGGTCCTCTTATGGCGTAGAGTCAGAAGGCGTTATGATCGCTTATACCTCTGTATACGGCAATACAAAAAAGGCCGTAAAGATTCTTGCCGGTAAATTGAGGGAAAAAGGATGCCCGAAGGTCGTTGTATGCGACCTTGCAAGGGAAGATATGGCAGAAGCGGTGGAAGACGGATTCCGTTACGGAAAGCTTGTACTTGCAACCACTACCTATAATGCAGGTATGTTCCCGTTCATGAAAGAGTACGTCGATCATCTGACAGAGCGCAACTATCAGAACAGAACGATCGGAATTATCGAGAATGCTTCATGGGCTCCGATGGCGGCAAAGGCAATAAGAACCGCATTTGAAAAGAGCAAAAATATCACATGGCTCAATACAACAGTTTCCATCATGTCCTCTGTAAAAGCGGCTGACGAAGAGAAACTGGATGCTATGGCAGAAGAATTGTGCAGATAGCCATGGCCGAACGGCGTGCGTGGAAAAAGCAGATGCAGAAGCATTTATAATTTTTATCAGTCAGGCATAATACAGACGCCAATCACATAGATTATGAGTAAAATCTGTGATTGGCGTTTTATGAAAGAACATTCTTTAAAAAATAAATTATCCGATCTGTCGGAACTTCCCAAAGATGTAATGCTCGGAGTTCCTATGCTTACGATGGTGGGTCAGATGGAGCTGAATATTGAAAACTACAGAGGGATCATCGAATATACGGATATGCTCGTCCGGGTAAACACAAAAGACGGACAGATAAAAGTGATAGGAAATCATCTCAGAGTGGAATATTACACCAATGATGAGATGAAAGTAACCGGATATATCACATCCATCGAATACGTGAAATAGGAGGGAATACATTGCTGTCGCGGCTGTTCCGTTATATCGAGGGCTATCTGCGTATCCGCGTGGAAGGATATTTTGCAGAAAGATTTTTAAATGCGTGCAGGTACCGGGGAATCTATCTATGGGGACTTCGCTCTGTTCCCGGCGCCTATGAGATGAATATTACGATCAGAGGATTTAAAGAGTTAAAACCGATCATTCGGAAGACAGGAACAAAAGTTGTGATTTTAAAAAAGTTCGGTCTTCCTTTTTATTTATACAGATACCGGAAGCGAAAAATCTTCTTCGCAGGAGCCTTCCTTTTTGTCTTTCTTGTATTCTGGATGTCCATGTATATATGGAATATCGATATTACCGGTAATCATGCGAGGACAGATGAAACAATCCTTTCGTTCCTTAAAACAAGGTCGGTAGAAAATGGAATGCCCAAGTCCAAAGTAGACTGCCAGAGAATCGTAAAGGATATTCGAAAAGAATATGATGATGTGATATGGGTGTCGGCATCTGTAAAAGGTACAAGATTAATGATCAAAATCAGGGAAAATGAAGACTCCAAAGATATTACCGCCTCACAGGACAGTAAGTCAGAGTACGAATTTCCCAAAGACATCATTGCAGACAGAGACTGCCTGTTAGAAAGCGCCATCGTGCGAAAAGGAGTCCTTACAGCCAAGATCGGGGAAAAAGTCAAAAAGGGGGATGTTCTTGTATCTGGTCAGGTTCCGGTCAATAATGACGCCGGAGAGGCGACTGCTTATCAATACCATATCTCGGATGCAGATCTTATAGGACGGACGTCTCTAAAATATGAGGATTCTTATGATCACATGTATATAGAGAAAAAAGACGTCTCTATTCAGAAGGAAGAGTACTGGGTGCGGTTTGGAAAGATACGCATTGGGCTGGGCGGAATTAAAAATCAATATGAACATTTTACAATGCGCTCAGAAGAATGGCAGCTTAAGCTCTTTGAGAACTTCTTTTTTCCGGTTTCGTGGGGAGTCAGAAGGGTCACTCCTTATGAACCTGTAGAAAAAGTGTACTCCCAAAGAGAGATTCAGGAGATTCTCACAGAAAGATTTCAAAGACATTGTAAAGATTTGGAGAAAAAAGGGGTAGAAATTATCCAGAATGATGTTAAAATATACACAGGGTCAAAAAGCTCATTGGCAAAAGGGAAAATTACGGTCCGGATGCCGGTGGGGAAGTTAAAAGAATCTGAATTGTTTAAGATCCCAAAAACAGACGAGGAAAGTACTAAGATGGAGACAGGAGAGTAGCGGATGGGAATGATGGAACAGATCATTGATATTCCGGCAGAACATGAGGGAAATGTATTCGGACAGTTCGACGCCCATGTAAAAAAGATCGAGAGAGCTCTTCACGTGACACTGATCGCCAGAGGAGAGAGCACCAAGATCATGGGCGAGGCCGCCAGAGTGGAGAAGGCGAAGTCTGTCCTTTCACAATTAACAGAGCTGTCAAAAAGAGGAAATATCATACAGGATCAGAATGTAGATTATATCTTGTCTCTGGTGATGGAAGACAGCGAGAAGGACGTCCTTGAAATCGATAATGATATTATCTGTCATACACTTGCAGGAAAGCCGATCAAGCCGAAGACTTTCGGGCAGAAGAAATACGTTGACGCTATCAGAAGGCAGATGATCGTATTCGGGCTCGGACCTGCCGGCACCGGCAAGACATATCTCGCCATGGCTATGGCGATCACTGCATTTAAGACCAATGAAGTAGAAAGGATCATTCTTACG
>CAZNXL010000239.1:0-1429 GCA_964577075.1 uncultured Dorea sp.
GAGTATTGTCCGAAAAACAATTATGTTGCGCCTTGATTATGATGTTTTCCAGTGTGCCGGGTTTAACTATCTCGGACAGCATACTGTAGAGTTTCCCCTTCTTCTTGATGTCGCCCATAAGCACTACCATGCGTCCGCCCTTTTCAAGGGCGGCAAACTGTTTCATCATAGCGTAGTTCATCGCCTCGACAAACTTACCCCAATCCGGGATACGGGAAAGATCCAATTTCCTCGGATCGTAACCGTATTTCGCCTGCACATCCGAAGCCTTATACATGACGTCGGAATACAGAATGATATCCCAGTATGGCGGATGCCAGAAGACAAACTCCGGTCGCTCAGGGATCTCGCAGTTCATAATATCAAACCCGCTGTGTAGATCGTATGTATGACTGATAATTCCTGATTTGTCGGCTGCCGCTTTGGTTGTATTGCTACCGCACATGTAGTCGCAAATTTCTTTGGGTTTGAAGAAGCCTATAAGATCCTCAATGAGCTTGGGAGAGCAGTTCCCCCGATAGCGGTTGTTTCCGCCCTCCCCACGCTCAGGATAGGACACAATCGATGTTAATGTCCGCATGCAGTACCTCCAAAATCTTGCCAATGGTTTTCTCGTGCCATTCGGTAAATCCTATTTTGAAGTGGCGTTGCTGTTTCGCTTTCAATATGCGGATAGGATAGTGATTGAAGTGAACGCTCAACTGCGCCTAATTCCCAAAACTCCCGACTTTTTACATGCTCTTCAATTCGCTCTGCTTCAGTCTTGACTTCAATTCTAGCCAATTCACCAAGGCGAGCGTACAGAGATGAACGAGTCGCAATAAATCCTAATCCGTTGTTTATCGTTGCACTACTCATCTTTCTTGTCCTCCGTCGTTTTTTTGTATCTTGCAAGATTTCTTCTTTGTTCTTCCAGAATTTCTTCCGGAATATCCCTATCAAGTACTGCCTTGACCTTTTCGCTCAAATGGCATATTTCATCGCCGGGGCTATACAAAAGTGCTTTAACGAACAATGCATCGGGGATACAGCTTCCTTTGCCGTTTACAATATCGGTATAGATGACGTCGTCGGGCTTGACATCGACAACCTCATCAAAGAGGTTGACCATGAGTTCACCGTTCAGATAGACATCCGCAGCACCGATGCGATTACGCCCCACCTCGAACACATACTTTTTGCGTTTGTTGGTTTTTGTGATATTGCAGCCTCTAAGGATGGCGATGTCGTCAATTTTGTCCTCGATAGCGGTTTCCGTCATATGCAGCAACTGGTGATATATTCCATCGGACTCTGAAAAATTGTCCCAGATAAAATCACGCAATCGATGCAGCTTCGCCAACTGTTCTTTCTCGTAATCGAGCTTTTCATTTTGAGTTTTCATTATTGTTTCTCCTTGTTATTCGATATTGATTATTTTTAGAATTTG
>CAZNXL010000239.1:1529-3349 GCA_964577075.1 uncultured Dorea sp.
CCTTCCGCAAGTAGTAACATTTGTGGTCCATCAACAAGGTATTCCGCTTGATTTTCGTAAATCTTGTTGTATCCCTCCTCGCCGCCGCTGAACGAGTCTGCAACTGCACGCTCCTCATCGTCCAAATCCTTGTACGCCTTCCTTCCATAATTCGGGGGAAGCCAAGCCTTCTGCTTTCCGATATAAAGATTGAATTTCTCCAACAGTTCTTCATCTCTGAAAACAATATGGCAGGTACCCTTTTTATAGAAGGTCAGAATAAAGTATTTTGTTTCGATATTCGCTGCGTTACTGGCTTTGAAGTTCAGCTCGATTTGAGTTTTGATATTTTGGTGTGTGTCAATTGATGAGTATGCCGGAGATGCTATGTAATCAAGTGCTTTTGCGAGGTCTTGCAACACACCCCACGCTTCATACGCATATAACGACCAATGCATTTCACCATCATATCGCCAGCCAGACCAAACGCCACGCAAAGGTATTATTACTTTCTTGTTAACCTTATGAGCTTTGTTTGTTCGCCAGCCATTGTAATAATGGATATTCGCCGACGTTTCATCCAGATAGGAATACTTACTTGAAAAGGTTTCAAAAAGGTTCATAAGACTCTCTTCTATACCCTTAAGCGTGTTGTTCCGAATTTGTGTCATCAGTTCCAGAATATTGTGCATCGTAAAATCATAATGCTTCATATCCTGAATAGACGACATGAGCTCGTTTTGCATTTTCCCAGTGAGTTTGCCGACGAATTTTGGATTGCTAAACAGCGCTTTCCAATATCTGAGGCGTACCGCTTCCACATAGCGATTGAACCCTTTACTGTCCATTTCCTTGTCCTTTACTCTTAAGATTAACGGTTCGATTTCGTGTTCGGCGTCGATGTTCCCAAAGCGCAACTTGCGTACAGATGTATAAGCATTGAACTCTTTTATGAGCGCAATGCCTGCACGGATTTCTTCGTTAAACTGCTTAATGTACGAGTCGAGATAATCCAAGCCACCTTGAACAATTTCTTTTCCATCGTCATCGAATAGCGCTTCTGTTGCCTCTTCAATTTTGGCTTTGTCAAGCTTATCGAAGATAAAAGACTGCGAATAGCCCTCTGGAATAGGGACCTGAAGAACCACAACGGCAATGTCCACATCAGTTTTACGCTCCGTATCTGAGGTCTCAAAAGCGTTATCGTAAAACTTAATTGATGCATTGTACTTTTCAAGCTGCGTCGCAAGCGTTTTTCGAGTATTGCTATAAGGATTCCTGATTGTTTCGGCGTTGATTATACAAACAACCATTCCGCCGTATTGCTCCTGTATGCTGATGGCTTTCAGCAAGTGCCGATCTGCATAAGAGAACGGCGGATTCATAAATATGAGGTCGTATCTCTTAGCGGTTTCGAACGTAAGGAAGTCGTCGTGAATTACGCTTACTCCTTTTTTCTCTTTAAGAATGGCTCGAAGGTCCGGTTCTATTTCGATACAGTCGATTTCCGCATCGTTACTGTGAATTTGCCTACGATAAATATGTTTATCGTAATTGATCGGTTTGTCCCTAAGCCAATCTATAATATCGCCTCTGCCGGCTGACGGTTCGAGTATCGAGAGATCCCCTTGAAGATTTTCCCAGACATCGCCAAAATCCGATTCGATTCTGTCCAATAAAGATTTCGGTGTCGGAAAGAATTCATCATTGATACTTTTGATTATTTCGTTCATTTGTTTAATTCTCCTTTTGTGATTTAAAAGTAAGTTTAAGAGCCTGACTTAACGCCAGGCTCTTATCAATTGTTTCCCTAAACCGAGTTAACCTCCGTTTTCGGGACC
>CAZNXL010000240.1:0-3178 GCA_964577075.1 uncultured Dorea sp.
CAAAATGATATGGGATCACAGGGAACAGAGCAGCCGCTCTGTTCCCTTTTTTGGCGCTTGCTTTATAACTTTTTTGGAAGCGGGAAAAGAAGAAAGATATATTGGAAATAAACAATGGACAATGGTAAAATCTATTCATAGATGTACAAAATAAACAAAGTTTTTACAGAAATTCTGTTTTGAGGCGGCAGGAACGGGATATAAAACATTTGAAAATGGATTTGGAGGTAATTTTGTATGGGCAGATTGATTCAGACTGTAACCGGTTCGATTACGCCGGAGGAACTTGGCACAACGCTTATGCACGAGCATTTTATCTTTGGCTTTCCCGGCTATCAGGGTGATGTTACCTATGGCGGCTTTGATCGGGAAGCGTTTCTGAATGAAGTATCGGATTTCCTGGATTCGATGAAAGAGTTTCAGCTAAGAACGATCGTAGACGCAACTCCGAATGAGTGCGGCAGAGATCCGGTCCTTCTGAAGGAGGTAGCCCAGCGTACAGGGTTGAATGTCATCTGTGCCACAGGCTATTACTATGAAGGCGGAGGAAGTCCCCTCTACTTTAAGCTGCGCGAACTGGACGGCTGTGACGTTTTTCAGGAAATTTATGAAATGATGGGCACCGAGCTTTATGAAGGGATCGGAAAGACCGGGGTAAAGGCTGGCGTTATCAAGCTGGCTACCAGCCGCGGCGAAATGAAGCCCTATGAGGAAACCTTCTTCCGTGCGGCCTCCAAGCTGGCCGCAGAGGATTCCAATGTTCGCATTATCACCCACACCGAGGGCGGCACCTGCGCGTTGACTCAGGCGGAATATTTCCTTTCCCACGGTGTAAATCCGGAACAGGTCAGTATCGGTCACATTTGCGGCTGCATGAATATTGACGAGCTGCTCTCCGTTGCAGAGCGTGGTTTCTATATGTCCTTTGACCGAATCGGATTCAACGGATTCCTGGGCGCTCCGTTGGATTCCCGTCGGCGTGCAATGATGTGCGCGCTGGTTGCGTCCGGCTATGGAGACAAGATCCTGGTTTCTCACGATCATGTTTTCCATGACCTGGGCCGCACCCAAAAACGCGCACCCGAAATTGCTGAGGCAATGGCTGCATGGAACTTTGATTATATTTTCCGTACCTTCTTCCCGCAACTCCGGCAGATGGGGATGAGCAGGGAACAGCTCAGCCGGTTTGTCAATGACAATCCAAAGAGTTTCTGGTCCTGATTTCATATCATAATCGTCGAAAGAGAGGCTGTTGGGGGAACTCCTCTTCGACTTGAGAAAGGATGGTGCGGGAGAAGAGAATACATTGAAATGTTCCTGAAATATGAAACTGATTGACTGAAAGGGAGAGTATTTTATGCATCTTGGTATTTTGATCGCTGTTGTTTTATACGAAGTGATAGTTATCTGCGGTGTCAGCTGGGTTCTGAATCGCCGCCAGGCGGAAAAAATGAAAGGCTCGGATTTTACCACTTCGAGCGGCAACATGAATCTCTTGGCAGTGGCGGCAACCATGGCACTGACCTCATTGGGCGGCGGACATATCCTGGGTATGCCCGGTCAGGCCCCGTATACCGGCGTTGGTACTTATTGGTATATCCTGTCCTCCGGTATGATGATGGTGATCCTTTGCTGTTATGTCGGCCCCTGGTATCATCGCCTGCGGGTCAATACAGTTGCTGAACTGTTTGAAAAACTGTATGACCACCGCGTTGCTATGATCCTGACTGCGCTGACTGCTGGCTGCACTTGGGGCGTTATCACTCTGGAGATGCAGAGCGTTGGCACCATCCTGTCCGCAGTGACCGGCTGGGCATTGACCCTCTGCTGCATCATCGGCGGTATCATTGCGATCCTTTATGTTATTTTTGCTGGCATGAAGGAAGTCGCTTGGGTGAATGTGATCAATGCCATCTTTATGTATGTGGGCGTCATTATTGCCTGTATTTATTTGGGGCCTGCTCTGTCCAAGGTGGGTAGCAGTTGGGCCACCGTCAATGAATACTACACTTCTAGTGGTCAGAGCTGGATGTTGAGCCTGTGGTCAAACAGCGATACCTGGCGCACCTACATCATCGGCACGGTGCTGGGCCAGTTGTTCTTTGTTCCCATGAATCAGGCCGGCTGCCAGTGTTCTGTTTCCGCGAAGAACGTTAAGACATTGAAGCGCTCTGTGTTCTTGGCTGTTCCTCTGAACTGCATTTTCGGCATCTTTATGATTGCGTTTGGTATGGTGGCAAATTCTTTGCCTCAGTATGCCGGCGTTTATGGCGGCCCCATGGATACCTTTGCCATGCTGGTTGACCTTCTGCCCACATGGGTTATCATCTGGCTGCTGGCGGGCTTCGCTGCCGCTGTCCTGTCCACCATTGCTGTCTGCGTCTTAGGCATTGCTACCCTGTTTGTGAATGACGTTGTGAAAAAGAGAAAGCCGGAGATGAATGATACTGAGCATCTGAAGTGGCTGCGCATTGGTATCATCATCTTCGCCGGTGTTGCCTGCATCGTTTCTACTCTGCTTCCTTCCGTAAACACCTCCATGGTGTGGTTGTTCTCCTGGCTGCTGCCTGCATTCTGGATGTTTGTTTTCGGTATGCACTGGAAGCGCTCCTCCAAGGCGGCACTTTGGACGATTGCAATTTCCGCAGTCGCAAACTGCATCTGGAGCCTTTGCACTCCCTTGCAGGTTGCCCTTCATCTTGACGGCGCAAACAACTCGCTGGTCATGCTGTTCTTCACAATGATTATCGGTATCATCACCATTTCTCTGGACAAGAACGCAAAGCCCGGCCTGGTCAAGCTCTACAAACAGGATAAGAAAAAAGTCATTGCTGGCGAAAACATCTAAAAGGGGGTTTATGAATTATGAGTATTTTAACTGATTGGTCGCTGATCCTCCCATTTACGATTAAGGGTATTGTTTCCTGTATGCTGGTAGCGCTTATCGGATATGGCATCGCGAATATTCATGCCTATCACGACCCTGACGATGACAAATAATGAAGGAGGTTTCAATATGGCAGTATATATCTGGGAAGGCACTGTTATGGCCGTTATGATTGTTTTCCTCGTTATGGGTATTACCGGTTCAAAAAAGTAGGTAGGACGACTTAAATACATTATGCGCGCTCTGAACGGGGTGCGCGTAATGAGTATCACGCTGAAACGAGGAGTATAT
>CAZNXL010000241.1:0-3176 GCA_964577075.1 uncultured Dorea sp.
GCTGGGAGAACAGCCTGAATCATAATCGAGTGGGAAAATATGGATTTCCTTTTAAAAACCGGGATGTGACGGAAAATCACATTCCGGTTTTTTTAATCACAATTTATTTGCAGTTACAATTTGACTGTTGTGCGTCAAATTCCGGATTAAAAGCATAAAAATTCTTGCTGTCCAGCTGATCCTGTACGATGCGCAGGCTTTCACCGAAGCGCTGATAATGGACAATTTCGCGTTCACGCAAAAATTTAAGCGGATCACGGACATCCGGATCATCGATAAGACGAAGCAAGTTATCATATGTCGTTCTTGCTTTTTGTTCTGCTGCCATATCTTCATGAAGATCTGTAATCAGATCTCCTTTTACCCCGATATAATCTGCATTCCATGGAGAACCAGAGGCCGCTACAGGATAAACACCGGCAGTATGATCAACAAAATACGTGTCAAAACCAGATTTCTTGATTTCTTCCGGCGTCAGATTACGTGTAAGCTGATGAACCATAGCTGCAATCATTTCAAAGTGCGCAAGCTCTTCCGTACCGATGTCGGTTAAAAGCCCTTTTAATTCCGCATACGGCATGCTATAACGCTGACTGAGATAGCGCATGGATGCGCCGAGTTCTCCATCGGGACCGCCGTATTGGCTGATGATAATTTTAGCAATCTTGGGATTGCAATTTTTGATTTTCACGGGATATTGCAATTTCTTTTCATATTGCCACATACAATTCAACCCTCCTTATCAGCGCAATAATCCCACGGCCATGGAGTATCTATCCATTTCCAGCGGGATGCGTTTGCCGTGGTTGCCGATGCAGTTTCATTCATCGGTCCATACAACGATTCATATTCTGCCTTGAGCTCGGCATATTTTTGACGGAACACCGAAAGTGTCTTCAATGCTTTTTCATCATTGGGATGCGTATCCAAAAAGAGCTCAATCTCATATGCGGAAAAGCCATATGCCCGTATTTGACAAAGTAATTCTTGTCTGTTCATATGCACTTCCCTCCTAAAAACGGTTTGTTCAGTTCCGGAAACAGGGTCCCTTCCTCAAGGGCTGTACATGGCTCGTAGAGCTTTCCGAATATCTGCATCGGAACATATGCCATAGCCACTGTCTGACCTGATTCTGTTGTCATATCAAAGCAATTGCCATGAGACCTTGTCATATCCCGGCCATGGTATATTCGCTGATGCGGTGCATATCGTGTGTTATATGCTTCATGCTTCACCGATTCTTCTCTCCTCTCATTTTATAGATGCGGATTGCCGGGGACTTAGAAATCCGCTCTTAATAGCAATATATGCCCTTTTGGGCAAGCTGTGTTTGTCTTTTTCAAAGCATATGACAAAAAGTGCAAATTAAGCGACCGAAAATATATGGGGTTTTGGCATAAAATGGCGGATAATGAATACGATACGGCACATATAGTTGCCTACATGAAAGGACTGACGTTTTGTGAATGTACGCGTGTATAAGGATGCCGATGCTATTGGCTCCGCTGCTGCTTCTTTGTTTGCGGCGCAGGTTATTGCCAAGCCGAATGCTGTGCTCGGTCTCGCTACCGGCTCCACCCCGATTCCCACCTATCGTCGAATGGCGGCGCTGTATGAAGAGGGTGCAGTGGATTATTCATCCGTAACTACTTACAATCTGGATGAATATGTTGGTCTTGATCATAGTCATGATCAGAGCTACTATTATTTCATGCATGATAATCTTTTCAAATACATTAATATTCCGGAAGAGCAAATTCACGTTCTCTCCGGTACCGCATCCGATCCTGCCGCCGAATGTGCCGAATATGATGCAGCCATAGATGCTGCCGGTGGTATTGACCTTCAAATCCTCGGTATCGGACGGAACGGACATATCGCTTTTAATGAACCTGCTGATGTTTTTCCGCCTAAAACACATGTGGTCAATCTGACTGAAAGTACTATCGAAGCTAACAAACGCTTTTTTGCGAGTGCTGATGATGTGCCGCGGCAGGCATTGACTATGGGTATCGGTTCAATTATGAAGGCAAAGGCGATCTTGATTATTGCAACAGGCGCTGATAAAGCGGAGGCTGTAAGGATGATGATTAAGGGCTCTGTAGATCCCCACTGTCCCGCTTCTGTTTTGCAGCTTCATCCGCAGGTTACCGTGATGCTTGATGAAGCCGCCGCTTCTTTGCTTTAATCTTATATAACTCCTAATTGCTTTTAAACCAAAAAAAGAGTCGCTGTCCATTGTGAACCGCGACTCTTTTTTGGTTTTTCTTAATGCAAAAGAGGTTATGCTTCTGTTTGTTCGGAGGAATCTGTCTGTTCCGATAAATCTTCGAAAGGATTTTTTCCGTTCATCAGAGCAATGAATTGTTCCCCGTCAATTTTTTCATGCTCAAACAAGAATCCGGCAACTGTGTGGAGTTTATCCATATGCTCGGTCAGCTTACGGGTAGTTTCATTATATCCGTTGTCAATAATTTTACGGATTTCCCGATCAATCTGCGCCGCAACTTCCTCAGAATAGTTGCGGGTATGACCGAAGTCCCGACCGAGAAAAACATTATCAGATCCGGATCCGGATTCTCCAAACATAATCGGTCCAAGCTCCGAGCTCATACCATATTTCATCACCATTTTACGTGCAGTATCCGATGCGCGTTCAATATCATTGGAAGCGCCTGTGGAAATATCCTCTAATACAAGCGATTCCGCGACCCGTCCGCCCAAAAGAACCTGGATTTCCTCCAGCATTTCCGTTTTGGAACGGTAGGAACGATCCTCGGACGGGAGACTCATGGTATATCCCCCTGCCATACCACGCGGAATCACAGAAATCTGATGAACCGGATCCTGTGTCGGACAATAATAGGTTACAACAGCATGCCCTGCCTCATGATAAGCGGTTAGTTTCTTTTCCTTATCAGTGATGACATGACTGCGTTTTTCGGTACCCATAACCACCTTGATTGTTGCTTCTTCGATCTCCTCCATCGTGATAGAACGATAATCCTTACGGGCAGCGAGCAACGCTGCTTCATTAAGAAGATTTTCAAGATCTGCGCCGGTAAAACCGGCAGTTGATCTGGCAATTGTAAGCAGCTCCACATCCGGTGCAATAGGCTTGCCGCGAGCGTGCACCTTTAAAATAGCCTCGCGCCCTTTTAAATCGGGATAGTTGA
>CAZNXL010000242.1:0-3170 GCA_964577075.1 uncultured Dorea sp.
CAGGGCAGTGATATGCCGTCGGAGCGTCCGGATGTCATACCCTCAATTTCTGCATTTAAAAAGGACTGCATATGGGAGGTGTGCAGCCCTGAGGAAAAAGTTATGAAAAAGAATTATTTGTGTTCGACCTCTCTCATCGAACAACTGTAGTATACGCAGAAACTGTGATGAAATTGTGTTTAAAATAAGAAAAAAGTGTTAACAAATTATAATCCAAATGTTTCCAGATCATCCGGGACGTATAGATTGCCGTGATAATACTGCTTTCCTTCTTCTGTGTAGAGCTTCTTTCTCTCGGGAAGATGGGTCTCTTCTGTGTGATAGAGAAGCAGGTTAGGGATCTTTAAACCTTCTGCGAGCCGGCAGGCTTCCTTTACAGTGCTGTGGTGCTTTTCATAAGGCTTGAACTTGTCGGCTTCACCGAAGAGGCAGAAGGCTTCATGTAGCAGCCAGTCACTTCCTGCTACCTATTGATGATTCACTTCATTATACGGTTCGTCACCGACGCAGGTGAATTTCTTCCCGTTTTTTAACTGCATAGTGAATCCGAATTGTTTTGCTTTTGTAGAGGCGATGTCAAAAAAGGTCACCGGGCATTCAAGAATCGTTCTTGCGTCTCCGTTTTCTACTACGTCAAAACGGATGCGCTCGCCCATGTGCCTGCAGACTTTTTGCTGGATCGTCATATTAGCGATTGCCTGAATTTTTTCGGCCAGCTGTGCATGACAGTAGATCCTGAGCTCTCCGTCATATTTCCCCTGATTCATCCGCTGTCCGATCACTCGGATCAGCCAGATCACTCCCAGAACATGATCAACATGTTCGTGAGTTACGAATATATCATGAATCCTGCAGATGTCTATTCCGGTATCTTTCAGTACTTTTAAGATCCGATTGCCGCCGCCTGCATCTACAAGAAAATGCGCGTCACCTTCTGACAGGGCAAAACAAGTATTGTAACATTCTGATACGGCGGCATTGCCGGTTCCTAATACAGTTAATTTCATAGTACAACACTCTCTGCGATTGCTTTTGTTGCTAAGAGGAACTTGTCGATATCGTCTGTTCCATGGCAGTGAAGCGGAGATACGCGGATCGCACCCTTAAGTCCGAGAGATTCTACGATCCTCTTGGAATACGGGCTTGTGTTCAAACGCTCAAATACCGTTACGCCGCGCTCAAGGTATTTCTGAGAAAGCTCAGAAAATTCGATACCCTTAATTCCCATAGCGATGATCAGATCTTTATATGTAAGATCCTCTGTATCAACATACACCTCAGCCTTGTCAATATGTCTCAGGCCCGGTACTTCATCTGTTCCTTCCAGTAAGCGGTAGAGAAGGGCTCTTTCCTGAAGATGGATGCGGTTCATACCTTCAACAAATAAGGTACGTCTGTCCGTGCTGTCAATGAAATGAGCGCCAATCCCGCAGACATAGTCGATCACCGCCATCATAGCAGCGAAGTTGGCCGGTGTCGGTGTACCGAGCGCCCATACATGGCCCTCTTTGTGGATCAGTTTGTGATGAGGCAATGCACAAACACGGTCAGATACATAACAGAAACCGCATCCACGGATACCGAAGAACTTGTAAGGCGCGAAGTTGGATACATCTACGCCCCAGTCTTCTACGTCGATCGCACAGTGCGGAGCGTGCTGTACAGCATCACTTACAACATAGATCTCAGGATTGATCTCTTTGGCGCGGCGCGTGATCTCTTTGATGTCCATAATGTTGCCGGAGATATTGGATGCGGCCATGATGCTCAAAAGTACAGTATCTTTATCTACATATTCCATGATCGTATCAACATCAAGTCCGCCGGTTTCTTTGTTAGCAGGAACGACACGGAATTCACGTCCGGTTCTCTCACAGTAATATTCTACAGCGTCATGTGCAGATGGATGCTCCAGTGAAGAGGTCACTGCGTTCGTTCCCCATTTTACATTGCTCATAATTGTTCCTACAGCCTGCCACATTGTCTGGGAAGCCGTCAATTCTGTAAGAAGACCGCCGCTCTTAGCTCCAAATACAGTCTCCAGGATATCTTTTGTTCCGCCGGAAACATAGCGGGAAAGTTCATAACCTCTTCCGCGTACACGTTCCGGGCAGTCCGGAAATTCTTCAAGCGCTGATTTTACTTCTACGGCTTTCCTCAATCTGAGAGAACCGCCGGAGTTCTCAAAGAACAGACGCTCGCCATGTTCCGGATCGGCATCAGCATAACAGAATTGTGCTTTCAGGCTTTTTTGGTATTCATCAGAAAATAAAAGTCCCTTTTCAGTGTTCATTTTATATCCTCCTTGTCCGTACGAGTTATTTATCTTGATATCATCATAGCATGGAAAAAGGAAATTGAAAAATGAATAATTACGCTGTATAATATTAATATAATTTATATTTATGCGGGGATAAGTGAAGGAGGATTTGCAATGAATCTGGCGGAAATTGAGACATTTTTAATGATCGTCAAGACGAAAAATATAACCAAGACGGCAGAAAATCTGTTTTTGTCGCAGCCGACAGTCAGTCACAGGTTAAAGCTTTTGGAGGAAGAATTGCAAATAAAGCTGATAACACGGAAAAAAGGATATAAGCAGATTGAACTGACAACACAGGGGGAGGAATTTATACCGATTGCTGAACGGTGGATATCCGTCTGGCAGGAGATGAAACGGCTGAAGGACAGTCAGGAAAAGCTGTACCTGACGATCGGGTGTACGGACACGCTTAACAGCGCGATTTTATTTGATCTGTATAAGGAGATGTTAGGCGATGAAGAGCAGATCATGAATCTGCATATAAAGACACATTATTCTTATGAGCTCTATGGACTTTTGGAAAATCATGATATTGATCTGGGATTTGTCTATCACCACCTTCATTTTAAAAATATTATTGCAGAGCCGATATTGAGAGAGAAGATGTATATCGTGCAATCCGCCGGACACGGGCCTGACAAGCCGGTTATCCACACGGATGAGCTTGATAAACAGTGGGAGATATTCGTAAGCTGGGAGGCGAACTACCAGATCTGGCACGAACAGTGGGTGACGAAAGGAGAACGACCGCGTACACAGGTAGATACGTTTGAACTTCTGCTGCATCTGATGCCTGATGAACGAATGTGGGCGATCGCACCAGTCTCCGTGGTGGAAAGGTTAAAGG
>CAZNXL010000243.1:0-3159 GCA_964577075.1 uncultured Dorea sp.
TATATCCTTTAAACCTGACTCTTGGTTTATCCATATCCATCACCCCTCAATCATTCCAATCAAGTTATTTAACGATAACATAATAGCTTCATCCGAAGAAGTCAAATCCTTAAGAAGCGACAGGAATTCTCCCTGAACCTGCTCAATTTCTTCATCGGTCTTCTTCATATCAGCCAGAAGAGCATTCAAATCTATATCTTCTTCCTTTTCAAAATTATCTACATATCTTGGAATATTAAGATTGAAATCATTCTTTTCTATATCTTCAAAACCAGCAAGGAAAGACTCTTTTTCTACAGTCTCTCTCTTATTATATAGATCAATAACCGACTCTATATGTTCATCAGTCATGGCATTCTGCTTCTTGCCTTTTTCAAATTTCTTAGAAGCATCTATAAACAGTACATCTCTGCCTTCTCTATGCTTCTTTAGCACAATAATACAAGTAGGGATAGACGTATTATAGAACAGATTTGCAGGCAAGCCAATTACTGCATAAATATTACCTGAACGCAGTAATTTTTTTCTTATTTTCCCCTCTGCCGCACCTCTAAATAAAACTCCATGAGGCAATACGATAGCCATAGTTCCATTATTCTTTAAATGATATAAACCATGCAGTAAAAATGCATAATCCGCTTTTGACCTGGGCGCTAATACCCCATAATCACTAAATCTCTCGTCCTGTAAAAAACCTGCCGCCGCGCTCCACTTCGCAGAATATGGAGGATTCATAAGAACCATATCAAAGTTTGTCTCTTCTCCGGTAGGCCAATCCGCATCAAGAGTATCACCATTGTGAAGAATCTGATTCCCGGGAACAATCCCATGTAAAAACATATTCATCCTTGCAAGGTTATACGTAGATGTCATCAGTTCCTGTCCATAATACTTAATATAACCTGGTTCCGCGGCATATTTTTTTGCATTTAAAAGAAGTGAACCAGAACCCATACAGGGATCATATACAGATAATCCTTTTTTCGTTTCCTGTCCGGCAATAGCTATTTTCGTCAGGATTTTAGATACAGCCTGCGGTGTATAGAACTCTCCCGCTTTCTTACCTGTCTCAGAAGCAAATTGGCCGATCAAATATTCATATGCGTTTCCAAGTACATCCGAATCTGAATTAAGCAGATCCGCCTTGTCAATTTCTTTAATCAGACTTGAAATCGTATCACTTTGTTTCTGATCACCCGTTCCCAGACGGTTAGAATACAGATCAATATCTGTAAACAAATCGGCAAATAAAGGATCGCTCTGCTCGATGTTATTGAATGCCTTTTGCAGCTGTTCACGAAGAAATGAGTTATTTCTTGCTGCATCTGCAAAACATGTATATGTTAATTCCGGCTCGATTACATAATGGCATTCCGCCTTAATCTGTTCTTTTAATTCTTCAGCGCTTTCATCTTCCAGCGCTTCTTTATAAGCCTCCAATGCCGCTTTTAGAGATTCTGGCTTTTCATCGTAGATTAAGTCGTAAACCTTAATCAAAAATGAATCCGATAAGTATTTGTAGAACACAATTCCCAACAAATAATCCTTATACTCATTTGCATCCATTTTTGAGCGAAGTATATCAGCTCCACTCCACAATACACTGATTAGATCCTTACTGTTGTCCAATTCCGCCATTTCATTTTCCTCCGTTATTGTTTTATCTCAACAATACCATTAATTTAACGCAGTATGGTATCCTGACTAAGTTTCTCATCGCTTTTACGCTTATTTATCGAATATATCCAGTATAGCATAGATGAAAAAATACAGTACATCAACTTCTCTCCCTGTATACCTGCGAAATACATACTAAATATTATTGATATGATACTGTCTTTCTAACCTCCTGATCTCTTTCTTCATCCTCTCCACCACTTCGTCTGGCCCAAGGATTTTTACTCCCTCTCCCAGGGAAAATACCCATCCCAGGAACTGATCACTAATATGCACGTCCACATTTACAGTAAAATGTTCTTCATCTTTTGGAATCAGCATCACGTCTTTTCCAAACCGGTCAATCACTACGCCTGCAAGATTATTTGCCACCAGAAGCTTCACTTCCTGTTCCTTTCCGCCGAACATACCAAAACTTTTTTTCTCATAGTCCGCCATATCCAGCTTTTTTAAAGGTTCTTTTCCCTCTCTTCTTTCCTCAGACATCTGGATATGCAGCATCTTATCAACGCGATAATGCTTGATCTTCCCTGCATCAGAATCATATCCGACAAGATAATAATTCTCATTATCCCATGAAAGTCCCCATGGGCTGATATGGTACCATGCTCCGTTATGGCGCAGCTCCATTTCTTTTTTCACATTCCATTGGAAATACTGGAACCGGATCTTCCTGTCTTCAGAGATGGCATTATGGATCGCGTCTACCGTGTAGTAAATGCTCTCATTCATTGTCTTAATTCTTCCTGAAACATACACCTGTCGCTGTAACTTCATCGCCTCATATCTGCTGACTAACTGCTCCAGTTTTTTGATCAGAGCATTGGTTTTCCGTTCTGTAATGAATTTTGATGACTGGATAGCGTCCACCAGAAGCTTCAGCTCCGGCAACTCAAAAGGACGGCTTACCACATGATAATGATACCGGTTCCCCACCGGCTCGCCCTCCACTGCAATTCCCAGTTCTTCAAGATCGCGCAGATCCGTATAAATACTCCTGCGGTCCGCTGTTATTCCATATGCTCCCAGTGCAGACAGGATCTCCGGCATGGTAATATAATGGTCATCGTCAGTCTTTTCCAACATAATCTGTGCAAGACGATAAAGCTTAAATTTCTGGTTCGTTCCTCTTGGCATGGCGCTATCCTCCTAATTCATCGACGTTCCGCTCTCGATCAGATTCCCATCAGGATCATAAAACCGCATCATTCCGAAATAAATAGCTGCAGAAGATCCGAAGACCTCCTGCAGCCTGTGCTTAAAACCGAACCTCCACACGCAGTCTCCTGCAGATTTCTGATTTTAAACCTGCTTTGAACATAAATCGGTTTTAGTATTTCGCATCAAATCAAGCTTTCGGTTCCTGTGGATGCTGTCGTTTTCCTCCAGTGTGTACGATCTTTGTGTGGCTGTAGTGTCCATGGGGAAATTTATTCCAACGTTTTTGACAGCGGAGCGGAAAGCCTATGCAAAACGCCAGCA
>CAZNXL010000244.1:0-3151 GCA_964577075.1 uncultured Dorea sp.
AACGGTAATCTTTGAAAAGGATACCTGTTTTCGCGCAGTTTGTCAAGGCATGGAGATCCTGCAATCTTGACAGGCATGGAGGCTCTGCAATCTTGACAGGCATGGAGGCCCTGCAATCTTCTCATCCTGGTCGGCTGAACAGTTACAACTATTACAGATTCACTGCATCTGCTTTTGGATGATTCAGGTGCCTTTTATGATTGCAAATAAAATATTACTTTGAAAGTTTCGCCGCCGATTAGGCGACATAAATTCAGGGATGCACCCATGCGCGGTAACACTTTCATGTGCAGTGGTACGCTCAAAGCGCATGGGAGTCACTAATAATTGCAAAAATACGGAAAAGTAATAATATATGAGCTATGATACATTTTATTTTCTTCAAAAAACACTAAAAGAGATCGATAAGATGATTGCCGAAAGAATACGCATAATCCGCAGAAGGCGGAAAATCTCATAGAAAAGTCTGAGCGAGAAATTTGCTCATCTGTTTGAAGAGGTTCCCTTTTTATCCATCGAGGAGGTTATAAATGAACAGGATTAAACGGTTATATGTTTCATACCATGGAAGAAAAGTCGGGACAATGGCGTTGTATAAGGAACACGATAAGGTTAAACTCTGCGTCTATGAACCTGGACAGGGATGGAACGAAGCTGTAAAGTACAGACACAAAATCCCTTATGATATCGGCATCTGGTTTTACCCCAACTACAATCCAGTTTCCCAGTTTGCGCATTTCCCGCTCTATCGCTGTCAAGGTCACTGTTTTCCAGTCCCACGTATGCCAGTCAGCTTAAATGCCTAGCTTTCCACCGGGTCATTTTCCAAGGTGGAAATAATGTTGTCGATCATATAGCCACGGCTGATATATTGGGTCGGTACCCGTCAAAGGCTGATTGCATACGGATTCCTTCCCGTTGCTTTTCCTGCCATTGTATGCCTCCTTGTATAATATAGTATAATTCAAGTCATAGACGGAAAAAATATGTTTTTCCCATATTGGTCACGGATGTTGCCAAGGAAGTGAGGAAAGTTTTTTAAGCAGATATTTGTTTTCAATCGTACGCAGCAAATCTAAACACTCCATACAAGAAGGCTCCCAGGTCGTATACAACCCAAGAGCCATTTCGTCTTATTCAACGTTCATAAGAGTTGAAATCCATATTTTCAAGGCGCACAGTGCATGGAAACTACAAAGAAACAATAAGCAATACGGGTATCATCATTCTCCCTTCGCGCACTGTTTTCCACAGGAACGTCCAAACGTGATCGCAGTCCCATGTGAAGTCGCTACAACCGGAGCGACCGGATATTCGCATGCATAGCGTCCGCCAGCCACATTTCCTGCGGCCCAAAGATGCGGGATCGGATCATAGTTTTCGTCCAGTACCTTCAGGTTTTCATCCACCACAACGCCTGCCGTCATAACGCCCGTTGCAAGAATGCTGTGTGCAGCGTAAAACGGCGCTGTCTCAACCGGATACATACGATCCATACGCTTGCCGAAATCCTCGTCCTTATCTCCATGGCAAAGCTCGTTGTACCGTTCTACGCTCGCCATGGCCTCTTCAACCGGCAGACCCATGAACTCAAACAGTTCTTCCAACGTGTCGAAACCAGCCAGGAACTGGCTCGGCTCAGCCTTCGCATTGTCAAGTGTTGCCTGTGTAGCTTCGAAATCCATCGTCTCAGGATTTGGCATGCCATGGCTGATTGCCTGGTGTTTCACCATCTCCTGCCAATTGCTGTCGAATACCTGAATGCCGAACATCCCGGGCTGGCGTACCATCTGGTTTGTGAATGACTGCCCGTCACAGTCTTCGTTCATATACCTCTTCCCTTTCGCATTCAGATTCAGTGCTGCAGCATTGCCAATCCCCATCATATCAGCAAACGTGTGATCCATATGCGCATGCGGACCCGGCTCCATCATTCCGCCGGCCCAAATCGCCATACGGTGCCCATATCCGGTAGAGGTCTCAATAGTTGTTCCGCCGTTTCCGCAATTCCGGTAAAATTCCGGACAAAGGCTCTTTACCATTTCTACGTTATAGCCATAGTCACCGGTAGTCAGGATGACCCCGTTCTTTGCCTTGACTTTAATGTAGTCTCCATTTTCCGTCTGCGCGTATACGCCTGTGATGACACCATCCTCTTTTATCAACTCAACAGCAGGCGTTGAGAACAGATATGTTACGCCAAGCTCTACAGATTTTTCGTACTGTTTTGTCACAGCAGTGATCCAATCGGCAAATTCGATGCCAGTGCAATACTGTTTCCGAAGCTCCGTACTGTTGTCATAGTTTTCCGGGTTCGGCCAAAATTCCAGAAAATGCGTATCACTCTCATCCAAAATGGATTCAAACCAGTCGAAGGTCTCCCCGCTCTCATCTGCCCATTTCTTCCAGAGATTCGCATTAACCCGGTTCCCCATGCTGCGGCAGATTTCATTTACGACCTCCTGCTTATCATAGGTGCATCCAAGGTCTTTCTGGAACTGAGAATCGAGTGCGCCGAATACCAGTCCTCTTACTGTGATGGCATCTGTCTGCTCGATAACAATGACACTCACACCTTCTTCGATCGCGGCGCGGGCAGCTGCAATTCCGGCAACACCGGCTCCGACTACAACCACATCCGCTTCCTGTTCAGACGCGCACATATCATCTGTAATACCTGGCGCTTCACCAAGCCATGCCGGGATTTCGCTCACGGCGCTCTCTACGCCCTCTGTTTCGCTCGCCTTTGCGATGGAATCCGGAACAATATTCAGCTTTGATCCGATGATTCCGACCGCGCCAGCAGCTGCAGCACTAGCCGCGCCTTTTAAGAAATCGCGGCGGGAAATCCCATTTGTTTCTGCTGATTTTTTCATCTTTTGCAAAACCTCCCTTTCTCTTATCTTTGAACAATTTGCTAGTACAAACAGTATATCATATTGGCTGTTCTACTGCAATATGACGAAAAAGGTTTTTACAAAGAGAAAAAACATAAAGCAGATTTGCCCCGGATTATATTTTCCGAAGACCTTCATCTGCTTTTTCAGCTTTTTGGTCCGCTGTGACCGATCATACTATTCCCAACAGTTTCAAAACCCAGTAGATCACACCCAGCACCCAGCTTGTAAACACACCATACAGGATCACCGGC
>CAZNXL010000245.1:0-3147 GCA_964577075.1 uncultured Dorea sp.
CATCCCTAATTAGAATTTCCTGATCATTTTCTAAATTTAAAATTAGTAGTGCAATAAATGGAGAAACAATTTGTAACGAACTTCTCTTTTTCCCGATATATAAGTAAAGAGAGGTGAGGAAATGTTAAATATGGATTCCATATACAGAGAGTACGCGCAGGTTGTGTACAAGTTTCTGATGTCCCTATGCTATGAGGAAGATACTGCCGAAGAACTGACACAGGAAACATTTTACCAGGCTGTCCGGTGTGCGGATAAGTATGATGGTACATGTAAAGTAACGACGTGGTTGTGTCAGATTGCCAGGCATCTATGGTATCAGGAACTGGAGCGCAGAAAGAAAAAAGGAACGGCGCCGCTTACAAAAGAAATAGTATCTGAAAAGAAATCCCTGGATGAAGAGATTTGTATCTGCGTCCTTTTGTTCGGAGCGTATGAGATGTATTTTGAAAAAGGCAGACCGGCGGATTTTGATGACGTAAAGATCACATATGAAAAGACGGGAGAAGTAGTAACGATTGGTTTCCTCCCGCAAAATGATAAGATATATATTGACACCTTTGTAAATATTCAAGAAGGAGAAGAAACGGGAATTTCTATTATGAAATATCATGTGAATCCGATTAGAAGACCAATGCGGATTGGCGGATATTATGGAGTTACATTTGCAGATGAAAATACGATCTTAGATCCCGGAACCGGGGAAAAGGTGAAACTGACAGGAGAAGAATCTTTAAAGATAAAATTCAGAGATACAACCAAAGAAATCAAGATAAAAGATCTGTATACGGAAGAAGGAATAAGGAAAATGTAAAGTCAGTTCATTAGGGGACGCCCGTCCTGCCCATGTATCTTATGGCGCAAGGCTCCGCTCTACTTCAAATCATGCACACAGATGTAAGCGCCCGAGATAGTCGCCGTGGGGGCTCCTACCTCGCGCGCTAACATCTGTGGCATGGATTTTCAGAACGCTCCACTTAACTGCGCCTACAGATATCTGAAGGCGGAGTTCGCCTGTCATATGAATTAAATTTACATAGACAACTAATCAACCACCATGATATACTATCTGAAAGCATTAAATTTCTAATATTCTTTATGGCACAGCCATTCTATTATCTATATTTTAGAAATCTTCAATGCTTATCATCCCATAAACAGCAAAGAGGATTCTGAAATAAAGATACAATAGAGTCCTCACATACACAAGGAGGAAAAGAATGACAGGAATCAGGAAACAACAAGGAACAGAACAAGAAACCATAACGGAACAAAAAACAGTAACAGAAATTTTGCCAACACCGGTCAGAACCTACAAAGACCGCATTTTCCGTATGATTTTTAAGTATAAGGAAGAGTTCCTTACACTTTACAATGCCATGAACGGAACAGACTACGATAATCCGGCGGATTTAGTAGTGACAACATTGGAGAATGCGATATATATGGGGATGCGCAATGACGTATCCTTTTTGCTCTATGATAAACTGACCTTATATGAGCATCAGTCTACCAATAACCCAAACATGCCACTTCGTGATTTGTTCTACGTGGCAGATGTGTACTCGAATCTGACAAAAGATGAGGATTTATACGGGAGCCAGCGGATTGCCATACCGGAACCTAAATTCATTGTCTTTTATAACGGAGTGGAAAATCTGCCGGAAAAGTTTGAGATGAAGCTTTCAGATATGTTCGAGACAGTCTCAGAAGATATATCGCTAGAGCTGAAAACACAGGTGTTTAACATCAATCTGGGCTATAATAAAGCATTAATGGAAAAATGTAAAACTCTTCACGACTATGCTGTATTCGTAGATCTGGTACGAAAATACTGCAAAATATGAAGCTGGAAGAAGCCATAGAGCGGGCGGTTACAGAGTGTATAGAAAAAGGTGTACTGGCAGAGTTCCTAAAGAAAAACAGGGCGGAGGTTATCAAGATGGGGATTTACGAATATAACGAAGAAGAGCATTTGCGCAAAGAACGAGAGTATGCTAAAGAAGAAGGTATACAAGAAGAAAGACTCCGATTAATAAAAGCAAAACTTTTAAAAGGAAAATCTCTAGAAACTATTGCGGACGAATTAGAACAGAGCATAGATGAAATCCGCAAAATATACGAATCACTTAAACAATAATTTCAATGTAAATTTAATTCATATGACGGAAGGCGGAGTTCTGTGTACACAACGCGAAAGTATGAAATAAATATACATTTTGGGAGAGCGGCGGTTAGAGTTTGTTGGGGAGGTTGTGACAAGCCATAACTTGTTAACAACAGCTCATCTATGCCAGAAGGGCTAGAAATTTGTTATCATTTTACAGAATATCTTTTAACTAGAGGTCTATGATCAGACAATTATCAAAGAATTATGAAATAATTACCATGCAAGCATCAAGTAACTATATGTGAATACCGAGCACTGTTGCTATCCACAGGTAGGTATCCAGTATCGCATAGAGTTATTATTTTGCACTCTGGGGATTATTTTTCAAAAATGCCAACTCTTTCTCTAATTTTTCCAGTAGCTTTTGCTGCTGAATAATCTTATCATTTTGCTTATTAATCGTATCCTGCATTTCATCAATCATATATTGTACAGTACCTTGATCTAATTCTATTAATTCTTTTGAAAACATGTTCATCACCCGCTCTACATTTTGGCATATTATGTATATTTCTTCGTACATATTTTTGAATATGGGATAATTTTCGCACAAGTATGTGATATATTCTGGCTCATCTGCACTGAGAAATGTAAGCCATGCATCTAATTCATTATGGATACCTTTATTGTGAAGATTCTCACGGAAAATGTCAAGTGGAAGGAAGATAAATTCCTGCAATAATTCAATATTAATTCCAGTATCGGAGATTTGTTTTGTTCGATGTATATAATTATTCGGGTAGGCGTGAAATTCACGGGAACTTTTTTCAAATAATACGATGGTATAAACTTTTTTTGATATCTCGATAATTAAATTTCCTCTTTTTTGAAGAGTTTATTGTATTATTACGTATTCGTTTATATTGACGAAGCAATAAATCCGCAGAATAACAGGCGCTTCGCTGTCCCGGAAATGCATAACCGATTTTTTGTGCTTCTACATTAGCAATACTTCCATTTTCTAATTCTACTACAAT
>CAZNXL010000246.1:0-3118 GCA_964577075.1 uncultured Dorea sp.
TATCTTTATCCCTGGTAAATTCGCTGATAAGGGCAGTTTTACCCACACGGCGGCGGCCGTAAATAACGGCGAACTCGAATTTATCGGAATGATAGAGCTTGTTTAATGTATTTAGTTCGTTTTCTCTTCCTATGAACATAGGTGTACCTCCCTATGGAAAATTCGTGCTTTACGATTTACTTAATTATACTCCACAATAACACAATACTCAATAGCTTTTTTATCATTTAAGAGAGTTTTTTGGGACGCTAATATAATATATTATTTTTAAATTTAAGACCTGTCCGACGAGCTTCGTGAGGTTGGTATTCTACTTGAAAAGTGATTTTTTTGTATAACACTCACCGCGCGCACGCTTCGCGGGCTCAACAATGTCACGACCCATAAAATTAAAAAAGGTTCTAAATTTTACTTCCAGGTAAAATTTAGAACCTTTTCTTTTTATATGAAGCTGACCGTTTATTTCACGAATTCTTTGACTTTCGCATAGATGCTGTCCGCATCCAGACCATATTTTTTAATGAGCGCTGCTGCCGGTCCCGACTCGCCGAACACATCTCTGATTCCGATCTTCATAACCTTTGCAGGCGCTTTTTCAGCTACAACGTCGCATACTGCGCTTCCAAGCCCGCCGATGATGGAGTGCTCTTCTACAGTTACGATTCTCCCTGTCCTGGCCGCCGCTGCGATGACTGCTTCTTCATCTAACGGCTTGATGGTATGCATGTTGATGACTTCTGCGCTGATCCCGTCTGCTGCAAGCTTGTCTGCTGCTGCAAGTGATTCAGAAACCGTAAGTCCTGCTGCGATGATCGTTACATCTGTTCCTTCTCTGAGCGTAATGGCCTTGCCCAGTTCGAATCTGTACTCCGGATTGTCGTTGATTACCGGAACTGCCGCCCTTCCGAAGCGGAGATACACCGGTCCTTCATGCTCATAAGCTGCCTTTACCGCAGCTTTTGCCTCGATATCATCTGCGGGATTGATCACGACCATTCCCGGGATAGTTCTCATAAGTGCGATGTCTTCATTGCACTGGTGTGTGGCGCCGTCTTCCCCTACGGAGATGCTTGCATGTGTCGCGCCGATCTTTACATTTAACTTCGGATAACCGATAGAGTTACGAACCTGCTCAAAGGCGCGTCCCGCCGCAAACATTGCAAATGAGCTGGCGAAGGGTACCTTGCCCGTTGCCGCAATCCCTGCCGCAACTCCCATCATATTGCATTCCGCGATCCCGCAGTCGATATGACGCTCCGGGAACGCTTTCTTGAAGATGCCGGTCTTGGTTGCCGCAGCAAGATCTGCATCCAGCACTACCAGATCGTCATGTTCTTTTCCTAATTCTACTAAAGCATTACCGTAGCTTTCTCTTGTTGCGATTTTCTTTACTTCTGACATAATGCTTCACCTGCTTTCTCTAAATCCGACATTGCAACGGCGTACTGCTCGTCATTCGGAGCTGCGCCGTGCCATGACGCCTGATTTTCCATAAAAGAAACGCCTTTTCCCTTTATTGTCCTGGCGATGATCGCAGTCGGCTGTCCCTTTGTCTCTTTCGCCTCTTTAAATGCCGCTTCAATTGCGTCAAAATCATGTCCGTCGATATTGATCACATGGAAATTGAATGCTTCAAACTTTTTATCGATCGGATAGGGAGAGTTGACTTCCGTGATTGCTCCATCGATCTGAAGATTGTTATTATCCACGATTACTACCAGGTTATCCAGTTTCCTGTGCGCCGCAAGCATGGAAGCCTCCCATACCTGACCTTCCTGGATCTCGCCGTCCCCCAGCAACGTATAGACCCTGTAAGGATCTCCGGATAATTTTGCCGAGATAGCCATACCGACTGCCGCCGAAATCCCCTGTCCGAGAGAACCGCTGGACATATCCACGCCCGGGATATGCTTCATATCAGGATGACCCTGAAGATAAGACCCGACTTTACGCAGAGTTGTAAGGTCTTCCACCGGGAAGAATCCTCTGTGGGCAAGCGTAGAATAATAGCCCGGCGCCGTGTGCCCTTTGGATAACACAAAACGGTCGCGGTCCGCCTTCCGCGGATCCGCCGGATCAATATTCATCTCTTCAAAAAAAAGATACGTATAGATATCTGCTGCGGAAAGAGAGCCGCCCGGATGCCCTGATCCGGCGCTGTGGACAGCGGTCACAATGCCTTTGCGAATTTCATTCGCTGTCTTCATTAACTCTAATTTGTTCATGATGTTCCTCCTGAATATAATTTATGCAACAAGCGCTTATTCACCAAATACTTTAATATAGTCAGCCTGGAATTTCTCGATGCCTGCGTCTGTAAGCGGATGCTTCGTCATCTTCTCAATGACGGCGTATGGTACAGTTGCAATATCCGCGCCTGCCAAAGCACAGTCAGTGACATGCATTGGGTTCCGTATGCTTGCCGCAATGATCTCTGTGTGGATCTCTGCGTCGTTTGCAAATGCAGCCGCGATTTCAGAGATCAGATCGACGCCTCTGACAGAGATATCGTCCAGACGTCCCAGGAACGGGGATACGTAAGTTGCGCCTGCTTTTGCGGCAAGAAGAGCCTGATTCACTGTAAAGATCAATGTCACATTTGTCTTTATCCCTTCTGCCGTAAGCGCCTTGCACGCCTTTAAACCTTCCACTGTCATAGGGATCTTAACGATCATATTCGGGTGGATCTTTGCGATCGCTCTTCCTTCTTCGATCATACCTTCCGCGTCAACTGTCGTGGCTTTTACCTCGCCGCTGATCGGTCCGTCCACGATAGATGCGATCTCTGCAATCACCTCTTCGAATACCCGTCCTTCTTTTGCGATCAGAGACGGGTTTGTTGTTACTCCACAGATAACACCCATATCATTTGCCTTTTTAATATCCTCTACCCTGGCTGTGTCAATGAAAAATTTCATTTTTGTTCCTCCTTTTTTCGTTGTGAATATTCTCACTTTGTTCTCTTTGTTTCTATAAAGGATTATATCCTAAAGTCTGATCCCCGGTCAACATCCCCTCATTTTTATTAATAATTTATTTTATTAATATTTCCATATTATTAATGGTTTTCAAGCAAAAAAATAATATATCCCTTTCATTTTCTCTTGTTTTTTGAGCA
>CAZNXL010000247.1:0-3096 GCA_964577075.1 uncultured Dorea sp.
CCCGCCAAGTACGGCCGACAATCCATTTCCTGCGATAGCATGAAAATCTGTTACATCGGTACTCTCATATTTTTCTGTTAAGATTTTTCTGATATTGCCTGCCCTTTGTCCGCCAAAGTCCAGAATCGCTCTTGCCAGCGGATGCTCGCTTTTCTTTTCGAGAGCATAGGCATAAGCGACAAGTTCATCCTCTGTCACTCCATTTATCGCCAGAAGATCTGTCACCTTCGGCTCTCCGCTTGTAATGGTTCCCGTCTTATCGAGGGCAACAATCTGCATCTTTCCGGTTTCTTCTAATGAGACTGCCGTCTTGAACATAATGCCGTTTTTTGCACCCATTCCGTTGCCGACCATGATTGCCACAGGAGTCGCAAGTCCAAGCGCACACGGACAGCTGATCACTAATACGGAAATGCCTCTTGCCAACGCAAAGCCAACACTTTGCCCTGCGAGGATCCATAGGATTGTTGTAATAATCGCTATCGCAATAACTACCGGCACAAACACTCCCGACACTTTGTCCGCCACCTTGGCAATGGGCGCTTTCGTCGCGGCCGCATCGCTTACCATCTGAATGATCTGGGAAAGTGTTGTATCCTCCCCTACTCTCGTTGCTTCACAGGTTAAGAACCCGGACTGATTAAGCGTTGCCGCGGATACATTGTCCCCCGCTTCCTTATCTGCAGGGATACTTTCTCCGGTCAGAGCAGCTTCATTTACCGCGCTGCTTCCTTCTATTACAATACCGTCTACCGGTATATTTTCCCCTGGCCGTACTACGAAGATATCTCCGATCCTTACCTGCTCGACAGGAATCTCCTCTTCGACTCCGTCGTGGACAACTACCGCAGTCCTGGGCGCCAGTTCTATCAAACTCTTTAATGCATCTGTCGTCTTCCCTTTTGACCTTGCCTCCAACATCTTTCCAACGGTGATCAGCGTCAGGATCATGGCCGCAGATTCAAAATAAAACTCGTGCATATAAGACATAACTCCGTCCATGTTCATCCGCATCTGAGCGTCCGTCATTGCAAACAATGCATAGGTACTGTATACATAAGAAGCTCCTGCTCCAAGAGCCACCAGTGCATCCATATTCGGCGCTCTGTTCACCATACTTTTAAAGCCGCTGATGAAAAACTTCTGGTTGATGACCATGACAATAGTTGTAAGAAGAAGCTGGATTATCCCCATCGCCACATGATTGTCTGCTAATATCTTCGGCAAAGGCCAGTTCCACATCATATGTCCCATTGAAACATACATCATCGGGATCAGAAAACAGAGTGAGGCGATCAGCCTTTTTTTCATCTTAGGAGTCTCATGATCCACCAGGAAATCATCTTCTCCCGATGCTGCCTTTGACATCCCTGCATTCATTCCTTTATTCCCTTTTTTCGCTGCTCCATATCCGGCATTAACTACCGCCGCGATGACCTCATCCGCTCCGGCGCTGCCTTCTACCCCCATAGAATTGGTAAGAAGACTTACCGAGCAGGACGTTACACCGGGAACTTTTGAGACGGCTTTTTCCACACGCGCGCTGCACGCAGCACAGCTCATTCCCGTTACTGTATATTGTTCCATATATCGCTCCTCGCTTTCACTCACCATCTGACTGCCTGTGAATATAGTCTAAAAGCGCCTTTTACTTCATAAGCTTCTGCAAAGTAGCTACAAGTTCATCAAGTTTTTCCTCATTTCCGGCACGAATGTCATCTGCTACGCAAGTGCGGATATGATTGCCGAGCAATACTTTGTTAAAGCTATTCAGCGCTGCGTTGATGGCAGACACCTGAATCAGGATATCTGTGCAGTACGCGTCACTTTCCACCATCTTCTTTACTCCTCTGACCTGACCCTCAATCCGGCTCAGGCGATTGATAAGATCCTTGTATTCCTTTGCAGAACGTTCCTTAGTCTTGCCGCTGCAGCATGGTTTCCGTTCATTCATTCATTCTATTCCCCTTCCTTTATCTAAGAGTGCGCACTTAGCGGTTGAATTCCTGTTCATTATATACCCCCACAAGGTATTTTACAAGGTTTTTTGCAAAAAAATCTGCGGGGTTCTACCTCACATGCTCCCGCAGATTCTCATCTTCATAATCAAACACACATCTCTCAAACACATTGATCACATGTGTATCCTGATATTCATCATACCGTTTATGATTTCTTCCATAGGACATATGCACATGCCCGTGCAGGAAAAATCTCGGCTTATATTTTTCTATAAGATTTAAAAATGTCTTAAAGCCCTGATGCGGTAAATCTCTGGCATCATTGAGTTGATATGCCGGTGCGTGTGTCACCAGAATATCAAATCCTCTATGCTTTAACAACTTCAGCGTCATCTTTCTGACCCTTCTTTTCATATCCTGCTCTGTATACTGATATTTCCCGTTCCGGTATCTCATAGAGCCGCCCAACCCGAGAATGCGGATCCCCTTATGAACATAAATTGTATCATCTATGCAGACACATCCTTCCGGTGGAATCTCATCGTATTCTTCATCATGATTGCCGTGTACGTACAAAACTGGTGCACTTGTAAAGGTTGCCAGAAAAGACAGGTATCTCGGATCCAGATCGCCGCAGGAGATGATAAGATCAATTCCTTCCAGCTCTCTTTTGTCGAAATGGTCCCAGAGAAATGCAGATTCTTCGTCTGCAATCGCCAGTATCCTCATGATGTATTGTTATCCTTTCTTCTTGTCCAGTCCCTGCTGGTTCACGACCGGTTTTGACCATTCTTCCAGTTCGTTTTCTGCAGGTATCGAGCCAATCACATTTTCTGCCAGCCAATCCATCTCTACAATTGCTTCCGATGATAATGTGTCGTAGGGGTGTTCCTGAACAATCCCATTCTGCGAATACAAAATTCCGGAAAATGGATTAAACTCCCCTGTACAGATCGTCTTTTTCAAAAGTTCAACTAATCGCTTCGTGCCGATTGGGAGATTCTGGGAGCAGATCACGTCTACGACTCCTGATGACATTCCCCACCAATAATTAATTGCTTTTGTGGAATCCGGATCATCATCGTATTTCCATGTGCCTTCCATAATAGTATGGATCAGTCTCTCGTAAAAAATT
>CAZNXL010000248.1:0-3078 GCA_964577075.1 uncultured Dorea sp.
GCCGAATTATTACGGGATTAAGGACAAGAGCAAATTAGACAGTATCGTGATCGAAAAACTACAGCTTTGCGGTTTATATGAGGAAGTAAAACATAATCTGAAACATCATGCAAATAAACTTTCCGGAGGGCAGCAGCAGCGTTTGTGCATTGCCAGAGCGCTTACGGTAAACCCTGAGATTCTACTGCTGGATGAGCCCTGCTCAGCTCTTGATGTGCAAAATACAGCGATCATCGAGCAGCTTCTCGTAAAGCTGAAAGAAACCTACGCCATCGTGCTTGTCACCCATAATATTTCTCAGGCGAAACGTATTGCCGACGAGATCATCTATCTGGATGACCACCGCGTAATCGAGCATGGCGAGATGCAGCAGGTATTTGAACATCCAGTGTTCGAAAAAACCAAAGCTTTCCTTAATGGAGCTTTTTGACAGGAGGTACCTATGATCTATATTGAAATACCGGGGAGGAAACCGCTTACCATATCTCATATTGTGTTGGATTATAATGGAACGATCGCGGTCGATGGTTTTCTGGCTGAAGGAGTAAAGGAAAAACTGCTGAAACTGAAAGAAATGGCGGAAATACATGTGCTGACAGCAGATACATATGGATCCGTCAGAAAACAGTGTAAGCCGCTGGGAATAGATGTAAAGACATTCCCGCGAGAGGGAGCATCCTCCTGCAAAAAACAAATTGTTCGTTCCCTGACGGGAGAGAAAGTGTGTATCGGAAATGGCTTTAATGATATCGAAATGTTTGATTCCGCCGATCTTTCTGTCGCGGTGATCAATGACGAGGGAATGTGTGCGAAACTACTGCTGCATGCAGACGTATTTACAATGTCGATAAAGGATGCCCTGGATTTGCTTCTGAAGCCGGATCGACTGAAGGCAACACTCCGGAGTTAACTCCGGAGTTAAGGAGATTTTGCACCTTTGTGCTTTCTTTATAAGATTTTAATGGAATCTCTCTCCGCAATCTCTGAAGATAGATAAATATTTTCGTGTTCTCCCGACGGTCTCGCTATCTGTTTTAATATTTCCTTTGCAGCTCTACGCCCCAACGCTTCTTTCGGGTGCTTTGCAGACACAATACAGATAGATTTTTCTTTTTGGATGATATCATCATCAAAACTGACAATCGAAATATCATCAGGGACAGAATAACCCATGCGATTCAGCTTTGGTATGATACCCGCTGCAACAAGGTCATTATAGCATACCAACGCTGTCGCATCCTGAGCTTTTTTACAAATGTCATCGAATACAGATATGTTGTCGTATGTATCTGAGATGCTGCCAAAATCCGCATTGAATCCGCCAAACCAAAATACAGATTCCTCCTCGAAAGACAACTCATTTTCTGTCATAGCCTTTGCATACCCCAAATACCGGTTCAGTCCTTGAACATCATCATATTTAAAGCATCCCATAATCTTTCTGTGTCCTGCACGAATTAGTCTGCAGGTGAGTTGATAGCTGAGTTTTTCGTCCTCCATCAATACAGCGGTAGCAGGAAATCCAACATAAGAATTATGTATAAAAACTACAGCGATCTCCCGGCTGCGCAATTCTTCATAGAGATCCAGATTCGGATTCGGCAGGGCGGATTTGACGCCTTCTATAATGACTCCGGATACATTCATCTCCAACATTCTCTTTAAATATTTTCTTTCATATTCCAGAGAATAGTGGCTGAGCCCCAAATCCATCCCATATCCTTTCACTACCAATGTCTGTTCAATTCCTCTCACAATATCCGGATAAATATAAGGAGACATATAAGCTACCAGAACTCCTATCGTCCGTTCTTGTGGAATCTTCTTCCACAAAATGTAGGAGCCGCTCCCTCTCTGTCTGCTGATATAGCCTCCATCTTCCAGCACCTGCATTGCATTCCGCACGGTCTGACGGCTGACTCCAAACTGTTTTTGCAGCTCCTCTTCCGTCGGAAGCCGTTTCCCTCTCTGGAGTTCTCCCTGTTTTATCTTATTGATGAAAAAATCTGCTATTTCTTTATACTTTACCACTTACATATCCGCCCCATCTCTTTGAATTTCAACAGTATCATAACAAATTGACGCCTTTTTGTAAATGATTCCGGATCGGGCATATTTTATTTCACCAACTTTATTTTGCCCAAATATTTTACTTATAATCGCGGATATATTCTGCATTAGCCTCCATTAATTCTCCGGTCATCTCTTCGATCTGAGGCAATGTGCACATAGCGCTGCTCAGCGGATCCAGACGCACGGCATCAATAATCGACTCCCTCGTCTTGACCCGGGTTGCCCTGGCCATCAGTCTGTGCATATTGATGTTTGTAAGATTCAACGCAGCAAGAGGCTCCGGCAGCGGCCCTACATAACAAGGATGCACGCCCTCCGAATCGGTATAGCATGGTACTTCTACACAGCTGTCCTGAGGAAGATTAGGAATAAGTCCCGTATTCATTACATTCAGATTTGCGCGGAACGGTTTTCCTGTAATATGAGCATGAATGATCTCCGGTGCATATTCAAAGGTCTTGTCACAGGGAATCGCCTTTCCTTCCTTTAGATACACTTTCAACTCTTCAAAATACTCATCAGCCGCCATTTCATGTGCCAGCCACCATCTTTCTCCTACCATGTAATGATCGATCATCTCACGATTCTTTCTGAAATAAGGCACATACTCGGACATATGGAATGGGGATTCTGACGGAAATCTGCCGAACTTCTCCATAACTTCAAAGCGTACCATATCATACAGATCCACACCTAAGTTTGGCCCGTAATCCGGCTCTGTTTTTTGGAGATTGATGATCTTTTCCCTGTCCCTGGCAATCTCCCTTAACTGAGGATACGCATCCCTGCCATTTACTTTAAATTGCAGAAACCAGTCCATATGATTGATTCCTGCAGCCCAGACAGACACATCCTTCGGATCGGCTCCAACATAGGAAGCAAGCTGAAGAGTTGTACTCTGTACGTTGTGACAGAACCCCAATATTTTTATAGAAGTTTCCTTCTGCAGTGCAAGGCATAAAGGCGCCATAGGATTTGTATAATTAAATAAATATGCATCCGGAC
>CAZNXL010000249.1:0-3072 GCA_964577075.1 uncultured Dorea sp.
GATACTGCTTCTTCATACCGATAGACGTGCAGCCCCCTCTGACATATCCCGTCACCTTCGTAAGATCCTTAAGATGCAGCATCTCAAGCGATTTTTCGCCTACTGCCTTTGCTGCTTTCTTAAAGTCGATCTCTTTCTCGATCGGGATCACGAAGACATAGTACCCGCCGCTTTTTCCGACTGTCACTAAGGTTTTGTACACGAATTCATGTGCATATCCAAGCATATCTGCGATCTGGATTCCATCTGTGAATTCACCGCACTCATAAGTCTCAGATTCATAAGCGATCTTTTGTTTGTCTAAAATGCGCATTGCATTTGTTTTTACTTCTTTTTTACCCATTGTCCGTCACCTCATACTCCAAAGCATTCAGCGGCTTAAGTCCCGCTCCCTTTACATATGCCGCCTCATTCCCTACGAATCTTTCGTCTTTCGCATAGACATCGATCCTGTGATAATGCCGCGGGACATCCTCCGGCTTCTCTCCGGAAAATTTTAAGAATGTATCCATCACCAGATCCGGCTTCAGATTCTGCTCGCTTCCGGTGGCAAGGAAAAGAAAGATGCGATCCTCCCTCACTTCCATGTGATAGATCATCGGCTTAATATCCACTTCTCTTTCGCTTCTTTTCGTCTTTTTCATTACAATAATCTGCGGCTGAGCTAAAAACTCATCCAATTTTTTCTCCCATCCTTCCGGGATCTCTTTTACTCTCTCCAATTCCGCAAAAGACTGTGAAAGCGTCACTCTGTAATCGGCAGCGGCCACGATCGTCATACCGCTGTATTTCTTATCATCAGGGATCACCGTAAAATCAACCACTCTGGTACCCTCCGCCATGACTTCGTTCATCTGCTCAATCGCCCTTTGCCTGTCTATCGGCTCCGTAAGCTCAATATCAAAATACTCTCCGTCACTTGTCACACCTACTCCGAGAGGCTGGGCGAACGACATGATCATATGCGGACTGTACCCGCCGGTAAATGCGATCGGAATATTCGCCCTTCGCAGAACCTTTTGAAAATACCGCATCACGTCAAGATGCCCGATATATTTCATCACTCCGTATTTCCGGAACTTAATTCTTGCCTTCAAAACAGACACCTCCTCCGAACCTCACCGCTCCGCAGCCCGAACACTGCATCCGGCAGTTTGGCGTAACCTCCGCGCGCATCGCGCGGTCCCACTCTCTCCTGAGGAAGTTTTTCGTCACACCGATATCGATAAAGTCCCACGGGAAGATCTCGTCCATCTCCCGCTGTCTGAGATTGTAAAATTCAATGGAAACCCCTGTATTTTGAAATGCCTGCATCCATTTTTCATTGTCAAACTGATCGGACCATGCATCATAAATACACCCGATCCGGTAAGCCTCCTCGATCACTTTTCCGACTCTCCTGTCTCCTCTTGCAAACACACCTTCTAAGACGGTCACCTCCGCATCGTGCCAATGATACTTAAGGCTCTTTCTGTTAAGCTGATCGTTAAATGCATGCTTTACGATCGCCGCCCTCGCGATATACTCTTCATTACTGTACATCCGCGCCCACTGAAACGGAGTGAACGGTTTCGGGATGAAGAAAGAGGTACTTGTCGTGATCTGGCATTTTCCATTTCTCTGATCCTTTGGGATCTCATAATATCTTCTGGCAATCCTGTCCGCAAGCTCAGGGATCGAGCGCATATCCTCCTCAGTCTCTGTCGGGAGGCCGAGCATAAAATACAGCTTGACCTTATTCCATCCGCCTTCAAAGGCCTGTCCTGCCCCGCCGATGATATCCTCCTCGGTAAGTCCCTTGTTGATCACATTCCTCATTCGCTGGGAACCTGCTTCCGGCGCGAATGTCAGGCTGCTCTTTCGGATATCCTGGACCTTCTCCATAACATCAAGGGAAAAGGCATCAATACGAAGGGACGGAAGAGAGATGTTGATCCCCTTTCCTTTGAATCCGTCGATCAGAAATGTGACCAGTTCTTTCAGCTGACTGTAATCACTGGAGCTAAGTGAACTTAATGAAATCTCTTCATGCCCCGTATTTTTCAACATCTGGTAAGCGTATTCTTTTAACTGATCCACATCCCGTTCTCTTGTAGGGCGGTAGAGCATCCCTGCCTGACAGAACCTGCATCCCCTGATACAGCCTCTCTGGATCTCAAGCACGACCCGGTCCTGGGTGACCTTAATAAAAGGAACCACAGGCTTCGTAGGATAATAGGTATCCGTGACGTTAAGCTCTATCTGCTTTTTCACGGTCTTCGGAGCATGTTCATTATTAGGCGAGAAGGAGGCGATCGTCCCGTCCGCTTTATAGGTCACATCATAAAAGGCCGGCACGTAGATCCCTTCGATCTGCGCCGCTTTTTCAAGGTAGTCCCGTCTGGTACCACCATTCTTTTTATTCTCCTTATACGCATCCAGAAGCTCACGATATACCGTCTCTCCTTCTCCGATATAAAACAGGTCAAAAAACTCCGCAAGCGGCTCCGGATTATAAGCGCAGGGTCCTCCTCCGATCACGATCGGATCCTTCTGCGAACGCTCCGCCGCCTTTATCGGAATCTTCCCAAGGTCTAAGATCTGTAAAACATTCGTATAACACATCTCATACTGAAGAGTGATCCCAAGAAAATCAAAGTCCCTGATCGCGTCCTGTGACTCCAGCGCAAAAAGAGGGATATTGCGTTCCCTCATGATCTTATCAAGGTCTATCCACGGAGAATAGACTCTCTCACACCACACGTCATCCCATCGATTGAACATGTCATAGAGGATCTGGATTCCCAGGTGAGACATACCGATTTCGTAAACATCCGGGAAACACATGGCAAATCTTATCTCCACATCTTCTTTATCCTTTATAACGGCGTTGATCTCATTCCCGATATAACGCGCCGGTTTCTCAATACTTAGTAATATTTCATCATTTAATGCTAATTTTCTCATGTTTTTCCTTTCGGTTTAGTTATAATTTGCTCTAATCATTATACGAATTCCGTGGATGAACTTCAAGTATTTTACCCAACTAACTTTTTTGGCTTTTTTGTCCAATCAAAATCTCCGCTATAACAT
>CAZNXL010000250.1:0-3069 GCA_964577075.1 uncultured Dorea sp.
GGATTAAACTCCCCTGTACAGGTCGTCTTTTTCAAAAGATCGACCAACCTCTTTGTCCCGATCGGAAGATTCTGAGAACAGATCACATCTACGACTCCTGACGACATTCCCCACCAATAATTAATTGCCTTTGTCGAATCCGGATCATCGTCGTATTTCCATGTGCCTTCCATAATAGTATGGATCAGTCTCTCGTAAAAAATTCCCCACTGCCACAACGGCATTGCAAGACTCTTAGGGTAGCCGTCCGCCATCTCGAAGATTCCGAAATATCTGGAAGCATCTTCTGGAATTACCATGTCTTTTCCCGATATGACAGACGCGTCACTGTTCTTAAAATTCCACAACGCATCACTGTTCTTTCTTGCCGTCCAGTCCAGATACACCTCCGCCCGCGGATTGATCATCTTCGCTCCAAGCGCAAATGCATTGATATTCGCAATCGTTCCGAAGATTGGATAATCCGCAATATAAGCCAGCTTATCATTTTTAGCCATAGCGCCGGCAATGGCTCCCATCAAAAACTTTGCCTCATGCATGCGCGAATAATAGGTCCTGATATATCTGTGGGAAGTATTCAGCGAACAATTTAATATACGAACTTTCGGATAAGCGATGGCCGCCTTTACACTTGCCTGCGCAAAAGAAGGTGTTGTCGTAAAGATCAGATTACATCCATCCGCAACTGCCTCTTTAAGAGTTTCTTCAATCGTATCAACAGTAATATTCTCATAGCAGACCGTCGAAAGCTCTTTCGGGAATGTCTGCTCCAGATGGAGTCGCCCCAACTCATGGGCGTAAGTCCACGCCGAGGTCACCGGCGACTTTGCATAGACAAACGCAACCTTAAGTCTCGGTGCGCTGCCCGGCAGAAGCTTTTCGAAAATGGATTTTTCTTTCATTGTCGGATCCATCTTAAGCTCAATCTCTTTTCCGCCCTGCAAAAGTTCAAACTCTTCCCAGCTTTTCTTCACCAGTTCTTTTAGCTCGCTGGTTATCATATCCTTAAGCTCCTCATATCCATGCACCTGAATAAATGCAAGAAACGCATCACCCGGAGTACAATTTAACTTTTCTCCCCCGTTCGCTTTGAACTCTGCTAAAAAACGGGTATAGACTGAACTAAAGATCAGCTTATCTTCATCACTCCACATTTCATCTTTTTCTTTCCCTACTGCCTTTTGCAGGTCTTCAAAGCTTCCTTCTTCTGAAAACCAGATATAATTTATCTTAGAGCACTCGTAAAAATCCATAAATTCGTAATAAATATTATTCTCTTTCTCACCGGTCCGTCTCGGGATAATGCGTGTTACGGTTCCCGGAACTGATACTACGTCATAATACTTCAAGACACTGACTCGCTTATTCCCCTCCAGTACATAAAATTTATTCATATATTCATAGGCTTTGATCGGTTCGCGCACCCCTTCTACTTCATGACTTTTACACAAGTTTCCCCATTTCTGTGAAAACTCTGTCCCTGCTTTGAGAATCGGCATAAAATTTGCCGCGAAAGCATTGCTTCTTCCTCCCGTCTTCGTCCCCACGATCTGATCCATCGGGATCTGCACAAGTCCAAGCGACGCCTCTGAATAAGACCCTTTTGGCGGCAGGATCTCATCTAAAACCTGAAGTGTCGGCAGCATCCCGTGCATAAGGCGGTACTGATATTCTTTTTTCCCTAATCGATATGCTTTATTATATTCTTCAAAAGCCATTGTTACCTCCTGAGAAGAGCCATCTCTTCTTAACACTTCCTACTTTTCGTCATATTGTTTGACTTCCACCGTCTTTTTATCGAAATCAATAAAGAGCTGGAACGCATATCCATCATCACTGGTATCCCAGATTTCCACGTATTTCGGAGAAACCGCAATTAAGATTTCCGTATCTTCGTGGCTGTATTTATTATAGCTCTGCCAGAGGTATTTTTTATAGCCTTCAGCGAATCTTAACCCCGGTTCCTCAGCTACGAGTCCCATGTTCTCAGCAATCCCTTCTACCTGAACCCCGCTCCAGCACATAGCTACATGCGGATTTAGAAGAAGCTGCTTTGTCTTACGGAAGTTTTTATCCGTCTTAAACCATATCTTCTCATCATAGAACAGACAACTGACATTACGCACCATAACATAATCATCCTTACTGGACGCAAGCGCCATGATCTGACTGCTTCCAAGCATTTCAAACATACGGCTTACCGCTTTTTCATAGGTAATGTGTTTATCCAATGTAAATTTCATCGCGTCTTCCTCCCTGTGATCCATATCTTCTACTTACTGATAATTCCTCTGATCAATTTACTAAGTCTCTTATAGATAATAAATGTCACCAGCGACGTCACCCCATATTTGATCAGGTTAAATGGCAAAATTCCGAAAAGAGCCATAGTCATGGCATTCTTCATCGCCGGGTTCACAGCGCTGCACATACTGATGATATCGTCCATGGTCATCCCAAAAAGCTTCACATAAAACGGAATAATTAAGTACAGATTCGTAAGGATCGCTACAACAGACACGAACACTGAACTGACTACCATTCCCACTGCTGCCATCTTCTTACTTTTATTCCGGTGATAGATAAAAATTGCCGGCAGGACATAACAATTGCTCAGTATAAAATTTTGAAGCTCCCCTGTTCCCAGTGAAAATGAGCCCTGCATTACTAATTGAAGCAAAATCTTTACAATAATAATACAGATTGCCGCAAAGGGACCGAACATAAATCCCCCGAGCATCTCCATCAGTCCCGACAGGTCGAAGGACAAAAACGGCGGCATAAACGGAATCGGAAAGCGGAATAGCATAAGCACCGCGCTCACTGCTCCCATAAGTCCGACAAACGCAATCGTCTTCACCTTCATCCGGGTATCTGCCCCTGCTCTTTCATTTACTTTTCCCGTTGCATCAGTTGTTTTTTTTAGCTGGTTCATACTGAATCTCCCTTCCATGGAATATCTGCAGGCAACAGATTCCCATTCACAATAATAAAAAAACCGAAACAAATTAAAATGTCCCGGCATATATGACGCAGAAAATGTCTTTTCTCATCCGGACTATACCGTCG
>CAZNXL010000251.1:0-3058 GCA_964577075.1 uncultured Dorea sp.
CAAAGATAATTGTTGTCGGAGTAGGCGGAGGCGGTAATAATGCTGTAAACCGTATGATTGATGAGCAGATTGCCGGTGTGGAATTTATCTCAGTTAATACAGATAAACAGGCGCTTCAGTTAAGTAAGGCCCCGACTCTTATGCAGATAGGAGAAAAGATCACCAAGGGACTCGGAGCGGGAGCGAAACCTGAGGTTGGAGAAAAAGCAGCAGAAGAGAGTGCAGAGGAGATATCAGCGGCGCTGAAAGGCGCTGATATGGTATTCGTCACATGCGGTATGGGAGGCGGAACCGGAACGGGAGCGACTCCGGTTGTTGCGCGTATCGCAAAGGAATTGGGCGCACTTACGGTAGGCGTTGTAACAAAGCCTTTCCGTTTTGAGTCGAAGACTCGTATGAATAACGCGCTTGCTGGTATTGAAAAGTTAAAAGAAAACGTGGACACATTGATCGTTATCCCGAATGATAAGCTTCTGGAGGTTGTCGACAGACGTACGACAATGCCTGAAGCTCTTAAAAAGGCGGACGAGGTATTACAGCAGGGTATTCAGGGTATCACGGATCTTATTAATGTACCCTCACTTATCAACCTTGACTTTGCGGATGTTCAGACGGTCATGACAGATAAAGGCATTGCACATATCGGTATCGGACAGGGCCGCGGTGATGACAAGGCTCTTGAGGCAGTGAAGCAGGCAGTTGCCAGTCCTCTTCTTGAGACAACGATTGCAGGGGCATCGCATGTTATCATCAATGTATCCGGTGATATCACACTTATGGATGCATCCGATGCGGCAGAATACGTACAGGAGCTTGCAGGAGAGGATGCGAATATCATCTTTGGCGCGATGTATGATGATTCCAGAGCTGATGAGGCAACGATCACAGTTATCGCGACAGGTCTTCACAATGTGGGCGGAAGCGCTTCCAAGTTAAAATCGAGATTGGATAATCAGAGATCGATACAGCCGCAGCAGTCTCAGTATGAGGGCTATGAGAAGACTAATCCGGCAGTTCATGAGACAACTGTAAAGCAAGCGCCGAAGCTTGATCTCGGTATGGCTCCGACGCGAACAGGCGGTACGACTACAGTATCACAGGGACAGCCGGCAAGAAGGACTGTAGGTGGTACGACACCAACTTTAGAGACGCCGAAGACTCCGACACCGAAGGTAAAAGAGCAGTCTATTAAGATTCCGGATTTCTTTAAAAGATAATAAGCAGATATCAGACCGTGCGGACGCGCTTGTCCGCACGGTCTATTTTTAAGCTTTTATTTCTGAAGATTCAATGGCGGCCATTGTCGGCTGCTGTCGAGAAAAAACTTCCCCATATTTCAGGGTATGACAAATTATTCCCTCGCCAGTTCATATAATAAGTCTTGTTGAAACACAATACAAAAGTAAAGAAAGAGGGTAAAGCGTGTATTATGAGTTATACATAGATGTATTTTTCCTGGAAAATTTTATGATGGATTATATACTGCTTATGTTTCTTAAGAGGATGCTTTCCTGCTCCGCCTCACACGGCCGTATCGCTCTGGGCGCGGCAGCTGGAGCGGCAATGACATGTATGGTCGTTGTTCTCCCGATCCCCGGCGTTCTGGTAAAGACGTTGTTATTTCACGGCTTTGTCAATGTGGTGATGCTAAAGACCGGACTTAAGATCGAAGGAGGACGCGCATTTTTAAAAGCCTTTTTCTTTCTGTATCTTGCGGCAATATTGCTTGGCGGAATTTTGGAGAGTCTGAGCCAGTATGTAAGGATTGGCAGCCTGTTTTTTGCTCTGGCGTTTGCCGGATATTTTCTGGCATTGAGGATATGGAGTCTTGCGGAAGCGCTGATCAGGTACAACCAGACGCATTGCCGCGCGCTTTTGTATAAAGAGGAGAAGAGCTGTGAAGTAAGAGCGCTTGTGGATACAGGGAATCGGTTGAAAGACCGGGCTACAGAAAAGCCGGTCAGTATTATAAGCCGGAGATCGGCAGAGGCATTAGGGTTCTCAGAGTGCAGGGAAGATTCCGGAAAGCTTTGCTATATCCCGTATCACTCGATCGGGAGAAAAGCGGGGGCGCTGCCTTTGTTTGAGATTGATAAGATGCGTCTGTTAAGACAGGGGAAAGATACACAGATCGATCGTCCGCTGCTTGCAGTGTGTGGAGACGAAATGGATTCAGACAGCTATGAGCTGATTCTGAATCCGGACATTTATATTGGAGGGAATGAAGAAATATGATAAATGCAGCAATGACACAGCCAATGAAGTTATCCATGTTTTCCAACTTGAAAGCTTTTTTATTTCCAGAGAACAATGAGGTTCACTATATCGGCGGCTCTGATATTCTTCCCGCTCCGCTGGAGCAGACACAGGAGGCAGAAGCGATAAACGTGCTGGGAACAACAGACGGCGAGTGGGCGAAAAATCTTCTGATCGAGCATAATCTGCGGCTGGTTGTATACATAGCAAAGAGATTTGACAACACAGGAGTGGGAGTGGAGGATCTGATCTCTATCGGGACGATAGGTTTGATAAAAGCGATCAACACCTTTGATCCGGAAAAAAATATAAAGCTTGCTACCTATGCATCCCGATGTATTGAGAACGAGATACTTATGTATCTCAGACGCAATAATAAGACAAAAATGGAAGTGTCCATTGATGAGCCATTAAATGTGGACTGGGACGGCAATGAACTGCTTTTGTCCGATATTCTCGGCACAGAGGAGGATACGATCTACCGGGATCTGGAGAGCGAAGCGGAGCGAAAGCTATTGGGTAATGCCATCGGAAGATTATCTGTAAGAGAGCGTACGATCATTAAGATGCGCTTCGGACTTGGTATGCCGGACGGGGAGGAAAAGACGCAAAAGGAAGTGGCGGATATCCTGGGGATCTCCCAGTCTTATATATCGCGTCTGGAAAAGAAGATTATGCAGAGACTTAAGCGGGAAATGGTGAAATATTCTTAAAATAGTGCTACAATAAAAAGAAAAAGGAGTGTTCGTATGAAGCTTACTTTTATTGGAGCAGACCATGAAGTGACGGGGAGCTGTCATCT
>CAZNXL010000252.1:0-3058 GCA_964577075.1 uncultured Dorea sp.
GAAGCAATTGTTGCAAAAGTAAAAGAGAAGATGGAATTGTTCGGTTCTGTTGGAAAGGCATAAGAAGAAGTAAAAACAAGTAAAAACAGAAAAATAAATTTTCACTTGCCTTTTTACAGCGATTGAGTTATACTAACAGGCGTAGTAAGAACAAAGGCGTTCCAACCCCAAGTTGGGATGCCTTTTTTCTGATTATTTTCCGAAAAGATTTGGAAGATAGAAAAAAGTGATTTTAAGAAAGGAACATGAAAGTATGAGTGAAGCATTTAATGTAGCAGACATTTTTGGCGAGGACGTGTTCAATGACAGTGTCATGCAGGCTCGTTTGCCGAAAAAAGTTTACAAGGATCTGAAGAAGACAATTGAGGAAGGTAAGGAATTGGACCTGGAAACAGCAGATGTCATTGCGCATGAGATGAAAGAATGGGCAATTGAAAAGGGCGCTACCCATTATACACACTGGTTCCAGCCATTGACAGGTGTTACAGCAGAAAAGCATGACTCATTTATTTCAGCGCCGCTTGCGAACGGAAAGGTATTGATGAGCTTTTCAGGAAAAGAATTGATCAAGGGAGAGCCTGATGCGTCATCATTCCCGTCTGGCGGACTCCGCGCTACTTTTGAAGCAAGAGGATATACTGCCTGGGATTGTACATCTCCTGCGTTTGTAAGACATGATGCGGCAGGTGCAACACTTTGTATTCCTACAGCATTTTGTTCATATACGGGTGAGGCGCTTGATCAGAAGACACCGCTTCTGCGTTCTATGGAAGCGATCAGTGAACAGTCTGTCAGACTTCTCCGGCTTTTTGGAAATACAACATCTAAGAAGGTAACGCCATCTGTCGGACCGGAGCAGGAATACTTCCTTGTTGATGCACAGAAGTTCCTTCAGAGAAAGGATCTTATCTATACCGGACGTACACTTTTTGGTGCGATGCCTCCAAAGGGACAGGAATTAGACGATCATTATTTTGGAACGATCCGTCAGAGAATCGCCGGATTTATGAAAGATGTCAATGAGGAGTTATGGAAAGTCGGCGTGACAGCGAAGACTCAGCACAATGAGGTTGCACCGGCACAGCATGAGCTGGCTCCGATCTATGCAGAGGCGAATGTTGCAGTAGATCACAATCATCTTGTGATGCAGACATTAAAGAGAGTCGCATGTCAGCATGGAATGAAATGTCTTCTCCATGAAAAGCCTTTTGCAGGTGTCAACGGTTCCGGTAAGCATAACAACTGGTCCCTTACGACGGATGATAGGAAGAATCTGTTAGATCCGGGCAAGACACCGCATGAAAATGTTCAGTTCCTGCTTGTACTTACCTGTATATTAAAGGCTGTTGATGATCATGCGGATCTTCTTCGTGAATCTGCTGCGGATCCGGGAAATGATCACAGACTTGGGGCGAATGAAGCGCCACCGGCAATTATTTCTATTTTCCTGGGCGAACAGTTGGAGGATGTATTAGAGCAGCTTATCAGTACAGGATCAGCTACACATAGTCTTAAGGGCGGAAAGCTCGAGACAGGAGTAAGAACGCTTCCGGATCTTGCGAAGGACGCTACAGACCGTAACAGAACATCACCGTTCGCATTTACAGGAAATAAGTTTGAGTTCCGTATGGTAGGTTCCCGTGATTCTATTGCAGGATCGAACGTTGTACTTAACACTATCGTTGCAGAAGCGTTTGCAGAAGCTTGTGAGGAGCTTGAAAATGCAGAGGACTTCAATCTTGCAGTACATGATCTGATTAAAAAATATGCCACAGAGCATCAGCGTATCGTATTTAACGGCAACGGTTATTCTGATGAGTGGGTAAAAGAGGCGAAGAAGCGCGGGCTTCCGAACATTAAGTCTATGGTTGAGGCAATTCCCTCTCTTACTACCGATAAAACGATCCAGATGTTTGAAAGATTCAAAGTATTTACAAAGGCTGAGCTTGAGTCTCGAGCAGAGATTAAATACGAGAATTATGCGAAAGCAATCAATATCGAAGCGCGTACGATGATCGATATGGCGAGCAAACAGTTTATTCCCGCAATCATAAAATATACAAAATCTCTGGCAGATACAGTAATTGCTGTAAAGGGAGCAGGTGCAGACGCAAGCGTACAGGCAGAAACGCTTTCTGAGGTTTCCGCACTCCTTGCAGAGGCTAAGAAGGCAAATGTAGCGCTTGTAGAAATTACAGAGAAGGCGGCAACTATGACAGAAGGTGAAGAACAGGCAAGATTTTATCATTTTGATGTGGTTCCCGCTATGGAAGCACTCCGTGCACCGATCGACAAGCTTGAAATGATCGTTGATAAAGAAGCTTGGCCGATGCCATCATATGGAGATCTGATGTTTGAGGTGTAGGGATCGTTGAATACTGATATGAACTGATATAGTTTCTAATAAAAAATTAAGAACCTTGTACTTGGAATACAAATATGTATATGGTATTCTATGTGCAAGGTTTAAATTATGCAGATAGCTTTTTAATCTCAGGAGGATGGAATGACAAAGGTTGAATTTTTAGGGAAGTTAAGAGAGGCGCTCAGTAATGATCTGACAGGTTCGGTCATAGAAGAGAATGTGAATTATTATAGCCAATATATCAGTGATGAAGTGAGCAGTGGAAAAAGTGAAGAAGAAGTTATCAGTGAGCTTGGAGATCCGTGGGTAATTTCCCAGACAATTATTGATGCAGAAGAGAATGCCGGCACTGCGAGACGCAGTACCGTCTATGAATCCGGTGAGAAGACATATGGACAAACATACGGTCATGAGGGCAATTCCAAACGAACGGACATGCCAGGGCAGATAAGCTTGTGGAAGGTTATTCTGGTACTCCTGGGAATTATAGGGATATTAGTTCTTATAGTAGCAGTGATAGGGGGGATCATAAGTTTTATCGCTCCTGTTTTGATCCCGGTACTTGTGATCATCTGTGTGTTGAGGTTCCTGGACCGAAGAAGGCGGGATTTTCATTAAAATGTCATAATATTGAAAAAGTAAAAGACCGATGGGGGAGCCATCGGTCTTTTGAGGGGAGTATAAATAATTAAT
>CAZNXL010000253.1:0-2977 GCA_964577075.1 uncultured Dorea sp.
TATGTACTTGCCAGAGACATGAAAGATATCTCAGTCGGAGACGTACTGCGTACACTGGAAGGAAATCTTGAACCGGTGAAATGTGCGGCATTCTATTCAGAAGACGGTTGCATGGCATCCGATGGCTGTGTTACAAAATATGTATGGCAGAAGATCAATGACAGCATTTCACAGACAGTTGACGGGATCAGTCTGGAAGAATTGGTGCTTGAGAGCAGACGTATTAATCCGGGAGGAGAATGCGCGAATCAAATGTGTAATGGTAAGTGATAAAAAAGAACAGGGAGGAACAAAGATGGGAAAATTAATATATCTTGATAATGCAGCAACAACCAAAACCGCACCGGAGGTAGTGGAGGAGATGCTTCCGTATTTTACGGAAAATTTCGGCAATCCGTCCAGCGTGTATGGCTTTGCGGCAGCAAACAAGGAGGCAATTGCCCGGAAGAGGGAGGTAATCGCAGATGCACTCGGGGCAAAATCAAAAGAAATTTATTTTACGGCAGGAGGTTCAGAGTCGGATAACTGGGCGCTGAAAGCGACTGCGGAGGCCTATAGAGCCAAGGGGAATCATATTATTACAACCAAGATTGAACACCATGCCATTCTGCATACTGGTGAGTATCTGGAAAGGCGGGGATTTGAGGTAACATATGTCGATGTGGATGAAAATGGAGTTGTAAAACTCGAGGAATTAAAACAGGCGATTCGTCCTACTACTATACTCATTTCGGTTATGTTTGCTAACAATGAAATCGGTACGATCCAGCCAATCAAAGAAATTGGCGAGATCGCAAAGGAACATGGAATTTTGTTTCACACAGATGCGGTGCAGGCATTTGGCCAGGTTCCTATTAATGTGGATGAATATCATATAGATATGTTAAGCGCCAGCGGACATAAATTAAACGGTCCGAAGGGAATTGGCTTTCTGTATATTCGTACAGGTGTAAAGATAGGCTCTTTTGTTCATGGCGGGGCACAGGAAAGAAAGCGCCGCGCAGGAACAGAAAATGTGCCTGGCATTATCGGGCTTGGCGCAGCGGTAGAGCGCGCAGTCAGGACAATGGAGGATCGGACGGAAAAGGAAAAAACGCTCAGAGATTATCTGATAGGGCGCATTCTGGACGAGATTCCATATACGAGATTGAACGGACATCCTTCAAGTCGCCTTCCGAACAATGCAAATTTCAGTTTTCAATTTGTAGAGGGAGAATCTCTGCTGATCATGCTGGATATGAAAGGAATCTGTGCATCCAGCGGCTCCGCCTGCACATCGGGATCTTTGGATCCATCACACGTGCTCCTGGCAATTGGTTTGCCTCATGAGATTGCACATGGTTCTCTTCGGCTTACGTTAAATGAGGAGATCACGAAGGAGGACATCGATTACGTCGTAGATAATCTAAAAGCAATTGTGAAGCAATTGAGAGCCATGTCACCTTTATATGAGGATTTTGCAAAAAAGAATAGAATAGAAGAGAAAATAAATTAGGAGGAAACATAGTATGTATTCAGAAAAAGTAATGGATCATTTTGAACATCCGAGAAATGTCGGAGAGATAGAAAATGCCAGTGGAGTAGGAACGGTTGGAAATGCAAAATGCGGTGATATCATGCGTATATATCTTGATATCGACGAAGATCAGATTATCCGTGACGTGAAGTTCAAGACGTTTGGATGCGGAGCTGCGGTGGCAACAAGCAGCATGGCAACAGAGCTTGTTAAGGGAAAGCCGATTCAGGAAGCTATGCAGGTCACAAACCGAGCTGTAATGGAAGCGTTGGATGGTCTGCCGCCGGTAAAAGTTCATTGTTCTTTGCTTGCAGAGGAAGCAATTCACGCTGCGCTTTGGGATTATGCCGAAAAGAACGGCATTAAGATCGAGGGGCTTGAGAAGCCGAAATCAGATATTCATGAAGGCGAGGAAGAAGAGGAGTATTAATTATCTTCTGTGATAGAGTGTATGGAGAAAAAAAAAGTAGTAGTCGGTATGTCAGGCGGAGTGGATTCTTCTATCGCAGCATGGCTATTAAAAGAACAGGGATATGATGTTATTGGTGTGACAATGCAGATATGGCAGGAAGAGGATGCACAATTAACAGAAGAAAACGGGGGATGCTGCGGGCTGAGTGCGGTGGAAGATGCCCGCCGCGTAGCGGCAAGCCTTAAAATCCCGTATTATGTCATGAATTTCAGGAAAGAATTTAAGAAAAATGTGATTGATTATTTCATAGACGAATATCTTCATGGCAGAACCCCAAATCCCTGTATTGCGTGTAACCGTTATGTGAAGTGGGAGTCCCTTTTGAGACGCAGTATGGCCATCGGCGCTGATTACATTGCTACAGGACATTATGCAAGAATTAAAGAGCTCTCAAATGGAAGGTATACAATTCAGACTTCTGCGGCTGGTGCAAAAGATCAGACATATGCATTATATAATTTGACTCAGGAGCAGTTGCGGAAAACTTTAACGCCTGTCGGTGCTTATCAAAAAGAAGAGATACGCGCCATTGCAGAGGCGATAGGGCTCAAGATTGCCGGAAAACCGGACAGTCAGGATATTTGCTTTGTGCCTGACGGGGATTATGCGTCTTTTATAGAAGAAGCGGTCGGGGAAAAGTCTTTGCCGGGGAATTTTGTGACATCAGACGGAACTGTTATAGGGAGGCACAGAGGAATTATCCATTATACTGTAGGCCAGAGAAAAGGGTTAGGGATCGCTCTTGGATATCCGGTGTTTGTTCTGGAGATTCGCCCGGAGACAAACGAGGTGGTTATCGGGAGTAAAGAAGAATCCATGTCCCATTATGTCCGGGCTGACCGGCTGAACTTCATGTCTGTTCCGGATCTGGCGGGAGAACTCCGCGTGTGGGCAAAGATCCGTTATAATCATAAAGGAGCATGGTGTACGGTAAGGAAAACCGGTGAGGATGAGATCCTCTGCGAATTTGAAGAACCACAGCGGGCAAT
>CAZNXL010000254.1:0-2975 GCA_964577075.1 uncultured Dorea sp.
ATGTTCAGATCACAGAGGGAAGAGCTACTGTTCTAAGATCTGCTGTATGTACACAGCAAAGCATGCCATGCTGATCCGCGATAAATATCCGGATGTAGATGTAACCGTCTTTTACATCGACGTGCGCACCCCGGGTAAGAACTTTGATGAATTCTACCGCCGTGCGGTAGAAGAATACGGCGTGCATTATATCAAGGGTCAGGTGGGAAAGGTTGCGCCGCAGCCGGACGGACGGCTTCTTGTCCAGGCGTCAGATCTTCTTGATAATAAGCAGATACTTATGGAAGCGGATATGGTCGTCCTGGCAGCGGCGATCGAGCCGAATCCGGGCGTCAGAAAGATTGCGACCATGCTCACGGCAAGTATTGATACGAATGACTTTCTGACAGAAGCGCATCCGAAGCTTCGTCCGGTGGAGTCTCCGACAGCAGGCGTATTCTTATCCGGCGTATGTCAGGGACCGAAAGATATTCCGGAGACAGTATCACAGGCAGGCGCGGCAGCAGTGAAGGCGATCGGCCTGCTTGCAAAGGAGAAGCTTCTCACGAACCCATGTACCGCACATTCAGATGAACTTCTGTGTAACGGATGTTCTACCTGTGAAAATGTATGTCCATACGGTGCGATCACATATATTGATAAAGAAGTGAACGATCACGGTATCCGTGAAGTACGCAGGATCGCTCAGGTCAATGATGCACTTTGTCAGGGCTGCGGCGCCTGTACAGTCGCCTGCCCGTCCGGCGCCATGGACCTTCAGGGATTCTCAAACAGACAGATTATAGCGGAGGTGGATGCAATATGTCGATAGAAACAAATGAAACATTCAGACCGAAGATTGTGGCATTCTGCTGTAACTGGTGTAGTTATGCGGGCGCCGAGCTTGCCGGAAGCAGCCGTCTTGTATATCCGGCGGATGTTAAGATCATCCGCGTGCCCTGTTCCTGCCGTGTCAATCCGATGTTTATCTTAAGAGCATTTGAAAAGGGCGCGGACGGAGTGATCATGTGCGGATGCCACCCCGGAGACTGCCACTACAGTACAGGAAACTATTACGCAAGAAGACGTATGACACTGTTATTCTCCATGCTTGATTTTATCGGTGTTGAGAGCGGGCGTACAAGAGTAGAGTGGGTGTCTGCGGCAGAAGGCGTAAAATTCTCACAGACGATGAACGAATTTGCAGAGAAGATATGTTCCTTAGGCAAGAACGTAAGATTGGAGGATTTAAGATGCAGCAGGAATTAGTAAAACGCGCAAAAGAACTGCTCGCAGATGGCAGCGTGGCCCGCGTTCTTGGCTGGAAGGCCGGCGACATGCCATATGATCCGGAGCCATCTTACTTTGAAAAGGAAGAGCAGTTGGAAAATTTTGTATATAATGGTTTCTGCGGAGCCAACTTAAGTAAATACATGATAGAGGCTTCCAAATTAGAGGGAAAGACGCTTGTATTCCTGAAACCATGTGATACATACAGCTTTAACCAGCTGATAAAAGAGCACAGAGTAGACAGAGAACAAGCATGGATCATCGGCGTAGGGTGTAAAGGCAAGTTATCTGTTGAAAATATCAGAAAACAGGGCATGAAAGGAATCGAGAGTATCTCCGGAGCAGAGATGACAGACGAGGGAGAGACGTTAACCGTCCAGACGCTCTATGGTGAAAAGACCTGCGCTTATGCAGATGCAATGCTGGAGAGATGTCATGTCTGCAAGGGAAAAGAGCATCAGATCTATGATGAACTGATCGGAGAGTCAAAGGAGACCAATGAAAAAGACCGTTTTGATGATGTGAAGATGATCGAGGCTATGAGTCCGGAAGAGAGATTCGAATTTTTCCGGAAGGAGCTTTCCAAGTGTATCCGCTGTAATGCGTGCCGTAACGTGTGTCCGGCCTGCAGCTGCCGCAAGTGTGTATTCGACAGCACGAAGTTTGACAGCGAGCAGAAGGCAAACGCGGACTCCTTTGAGGAGAAGATGTTCCACATTATCCGCGCATTCCACGTAGCAGGACGCTGTACGGACTGCGGAGAGTGCAGCCGCGTATGTCCGCAGGGGATTCCGCTTCACTTATTCAACCGTAAGTTTATCAGGGATATTGATGAATTCTACGGGGAGTATCAGGCAGGAGCAGATACGCATTCCAAAGCGCCGCTTACCAACTTTACATTTGAAGATGTAGAACCAGGCATTGTTGGAGAAAGGGGATAATGTATGTATAAGATAGCAAAGGAAAATTTACCGGCATTGTTCCAGAAGATCGCAAGTAAGGAAGAGTTATATCTGCCGGTTAAGACAGCCGGACAGGTGAATTTCGGAGCATGGAGCGAAGAGGCGGAGGCAGATATCGAGACTCTCAAATCTGTAAAATCTCCAAAAGATGCATTCTTCCCTCAGAGTGAAGATCTGTACACCTGCAGAAGAGAAGGAAAGAAGATCAGCATCGAGCCGGAAGAGCTTAAGGAACAGGACTTTGTAGTATTCGGTATGAAAGCCTGTGATGTGAAAGGACTGGAGGTTCTTGACAAAGTATTCCTGGCAGATCCGGTTGACAGCTACTATGCAGCGAGAAGAGATCACGGAACGATCGTAGCTATGGCGTGCCATGAGCCGGAGGAGAGCTGCTTTTGTAAGGTATTTGGCGTAGATGCGGCAGACCCGTGTGCGTCCGCTGCCGACGCGGCAGTATGGAGCGTAGGAGACGAGCTGTTCTGGAAAGCGATCACCGAGAAAGGTGAAGCCCTCACGGAAGTCGTAAGAGACCTTCTTACAGAAGCAGATGCGGAAAGTGATAAAGTAGAAACCGAAAAAGCAAACATCCGGGGAATCGTAGAAAGACTTCCTTATTCCAATCTTTCCCTGGAAGGATGGGGCGGCGATAAATTAGACGAGAAGTTTACTTCCGAAAAATGGGAAGAGTTGTATAAGCCGTGCCTTGCGTGCGGTACTTGTACATTTGTCTGTCCTACCTGTCAG
>CAZNXL010000255.1:0-2968 GCA_964577075.1 uncultured Dorea sp.
GCTGATATTCCATATAAGATCGTAGGAGGGATCAATTTCTATGCAAGGCGGGAGATCAAGGATCTTCTTTCTTATCTTAAGACCGTGGATAACGGAAAGGATGATCTGGCAGTGCGCCGGATCGTGAACGTGCCAAAGCGGGGGATCGGGCTTACCAGTATTAATCGTGTGCAGGAATATGCGGCTTCTCATGAGATTGGCTTTTATGAGGCTTTAAGATCTGTAGATCTGATCCCGAATATTGGAAGAGGAGCGTCAAAGATGGAATCCTTTGTGGCGCTCATTGAGCATTTTAAGTCGGATGTTTCTGACATGAGTCTTACGGATCTTATGAAAGAGATTATTGAGGAGACAGGGTATATCGAGAGCCTTCAGGCGGAGGATATGATAGAGGCAGAGACGAGGATTGAAAATATCGATGAGCTTTTAAGTAAGATCGCAGCTTACGAAGAGCAATGTGAAGATCAGGATGAATCGGCGACTCTGAGTGGATTTTTGGAAGAAGTTGCTCTTGTGGCGGATATCGACAGTCTGGATGAGAATACCGATCACGTGGTGCTTATGACGCTTCACAGTGCAAAGGGTCTGGAGTTCCCGCACGTGTATCTGGCAGGAATGGAGGATGGGATTTTTCCGAGCTATATGACGATCACATCGGATGATCCGGAAGAAGTAGAAGAAGAACGCCGCCTGTGCTATGTGGGGATCACAAGGGCGGAAGAGAACCTGACTCTTACATGTGCGAGGAGAAGAATGATCCGCGGCGAGACGCAGTATAATAAGATATCCCGGTTTTTGAAAGAGATTCCATTGGAACTCTTATCATCGGGAGAGGCGTTCCCGAAAAAAGATGAGTCTGAAAAGCGGACTGATTTTGAATCCGCAAAACAGGCGGCCTACAGGCAGGCCAGACAGGCATTTCGGACACGGGCATTTACTGCGCCAAAGCCGGTGAAACAGTTCGGGAAACCATCCGGAAGCGGCCCTGGTTATGGTGTTGGAGACAGAGTGAATCATATAAAATTCGGAGAAGGAACGGTGATGAATATTGTAGAAGGCGGACGGGATTATGAAGTTACGGTAGATTTTGACGGCTTTGGAACGAAAAAAATGTTTGCCGGATTCGCAAGACTCCAGAAGCTGTAATACCATCATAACATTTTCTTGTCTATATAAAAAATATTTTACTTGACTTTGGATCAATCAGTGCTATGATTCATATTATGACTTTTGGAAGGATATATTTTTGAGGGATAATCATGGATTATAAGAGAATTTTGCAGGGAATATTGGATATTGGAGAGGCATTGCTGCAAAGCGGCGCGGAGAATTTCAGACTGGAGGACAGTCTCTATCGAATATGTAAAAGTTATGGATTTAAAAAATATGATGTGTTTGCAATTCCGAGTAATATACAGATTACGGTGGAGACGCCGGAGGGAGAGATTCTTACTCAGATCCGGCATATTGAAAACGCTGATATCGATTTTGACAGACTGGATTATCTGAATAATCTATGCAGATATGTCTGCCAGAACAAGCCCGATGCTGAGGGGCTGCATGAAAAATATCTGGAAGTAATGAACCGTAAGAAGCAGCATCCGGCAGTAAAATATATTGCCGGAATTATGGGCGGAACAGGATTTGCAGTATTCTTTGGATGCAATTTTATGGATTCGATCGTTGCGGTGATCGTCTCTTTGATGATCGTTGCAGTAGGAGAATGGCTGGGTAAGAGGGAAGATAACCTTCTTGTATATAATTTGATATTGGCATGCCTCTCAGAAATGATCATTCTTCTGATGACAGGTTTTGGAATAGGGAGCCATCCCGAGAGGATCATGATCGGAATCGTAATGCTTTTGATCAGCGCGCTGGGAACGACCAACGGTATCCGCGAGCTGCTTCAGAGAGACTTTATATCAGGGACGATTAATATTATGAATTCGATATTAGGCGCATCAGGAATTGCGTTTGGAATTGCGCTTTCCATGCTTTTGCTGAACGGAGTGTCCTCAGAAGGGTTCATATTAAATCATAGTGTGGTTGTACAGCTGATTTCCTGTACTGTGGCATGTATCGGTTTTGCACTGTGGTTTAAGATCAGGGGCAGACAGGTTTTTTATTCGGGAATTGGAGCTTTTTTTACATGGGGGATATATCTTGCCGTATTTGAAGTAAAGCCAAGTAATTTCTGGGCTACGTTGGTTGCGGCAGTGTTTGTCGCCTTTTATGCTTTCATTATGTCCCGGATCAATAAGGCTCCGTCCACCATCTTTCTTACAGCGTCGGTGTTTCCATTGATTCCCGGACCGAATCTGTATTATATGATGTATGGGTGCGTAAGCGGAAATACAGAACTGGCATATAGTGAGACGGTCGTTCTTCTTGTTACATGTCTTGCGATCGCACTTGGGTTTCTGGTGGTAGACGTTGTGTCCAGAGCGATCATGAGAGCGATGAAAGCGGATTATCGAATTGGAAAGAGGTCAAAGTTATCAAATAGAGGACAATAGAATAGCAGCGGATAATGAAATGAAATAAAGGACCAGGCGAACCGCCCGGTCCTCTATTCTTTTCGCAGCCGGTATCTTAATTATCCGATGACCGGACCAGCAGAAACTAAAGCTTTTCCAGCTTCGTTACCTTCATATTTGGAGAAGTTCTTAATGAATCTTCCTGCCAGATCTTTTGCCCTGGCATCCCACTCAGAAGCTTCTGCGTATGTGTCGCGAGGATCAAGGATACCGGAATCTACACCCGGAAGCTCGGAAGGAACTTCAAAGTTGAAGTATGGGATCTTCTTAGTAGGTGCATTCAGGATGTCACCATTAAGGATTGCATCGATGATACCACGGGTATCCTTGATGGAGATCCTCTTGCCTGTGCCGTTCCATCCTGTATTTACAAGGTATGCCTTTGCACCGCTCATCTCCATTCTCTTAACGAGCTCCTCAGCATATTTTGT
>CAZNXL010000256.1:0-2962 GCA_964577075.1 uncultured Dorea sp.
GTTATGGATGTATTGAAAAATGTGAAATTTAATGCTTCTCCGGCAGAGCTGATTGAGCCTGATTATGCCGGAAAGATCATAGAAACGATACGGGAGTTTGAGCTGCCGCCTTCGTTCTTCCAGTTCGAGATTACGGAGACTGTGGCGACGGAGTATAGCGAGACCTTGTTTGCGGTTGTGGAAGAATTCGGAAAGGAAGGAATAGGACTTTGCCTGGATGACTTTGGATCGGGGTATGCAAATCTTAATACAGTTTTAAGGCTGCCGTTTTTGGCGGTTAAACTGGATCGCTCGCTTCTGTCCGGAATAGAGGAGGATAAGCAGGTCGCCATGTTTTATCAGAATATGGTAGCAATTTTGCAAAATATGGGATTTAGTGTAATTGCAGAAGGAGTAGAGACTGAAAATGAGATGAAGCTTGTATCTGAGTGGGGTGTCAACATGGTGCAGGGATACTATTTTTCAAAGCCGGTTGACGGAACAACGCTCTTAGAGATTATCAGAACCGGAAAGATGGAAGGAGTATGTACGATTGAGGAAAAAAGAGCTGGCTTTGGAGATTATTGAAAGACTGAAAAAAGAGTATCCGGATGCCGGATGTACTTTAGATTATGATGATGCGTGGAAGCTGCTTGTCAGCGTCAGACTGGCAGCGCAGTGTACGGATGCAAGGGTAAATGTAGTGGTAGAAGGATTATATGAGAAATATCCGAGTGTTGATGCTCTTGCGGATGCTGAGGCGGCGGATATTGAAGCGATCGTAAGACCTTGCGGACTTGGGAAAAGTAAAGCGAGAGATATCAGCGCATGTATGAAGATACTGAGGGATGAATACGATGGAAAGGTGCCGGAGGACTTTGATGCTTTGTTAAAGCTTCCGGGAGTGGGAAGAAAGAGTGCGAATCTCATTATGGGAGATGTCTTCGGTAAGCCCTCGATCGTGACAGATACTCACTGTATAAGACTTGTAAACCGTATGGGACTGGTGGACGGGATTAAGGATCCTAAGAAAGTGGAAATGGAGCTTTGGAAGGTCATTCCGCCGGAAGAAGGCAGTGACTTCTGTCATCGGCTGGTGTATCACGGAAGAGAAGTGTGCACTGCGAGGACGAAGCCTTACTGCGACAGATGCTGTCTTGCGGATATTTGTAAAAAAAACGGGTGTAGTTAAACAGAGATATTTCTTAAATGGAAGGAGAATATTGTGGCAGATATTGCAGGAATGTTGGATGAATTACAGAATAAAGCACTTAGAGATCATGCGCTCAGGGAACGCTTCCTGGCAGCGTTAGTAAGATAGAAGTAATACGGGGTATATGCGATGAAAATAAAAAAAGAAGAAATGGCTGCAGACACCGCAAGGCAGATAGCAATGCGGGTTTCGGTAGTAAGTGTGGCCGTGAACACAGCGCTGTCGCTGTTAAAGCTGGCGGCAGGTATTATCGCGCATTCCGGAGCCATGGTTTCCGATGCGGTACATTCGGCATCGGATGTATTCAGTACTTTCATTGTAATGATAGGCGTGCGCATGGCGAGTAAAGAGGCGGATGAGGAGCATCCGTACGGACATGAAAGATTAGAATGCGTGGCAGCGATCATACTGGCAGTGGTATTGTTTGCGACAGGCGTGGCGATAGGGTATCAAGGGCTTGATCAGCTCCTGGGGGGCGGTTATAAAAATATAGCTGTACCCGGGAGACTTGCGCTTTTAGCGGCAGCAGCGTCTATCGCGGTAAAGGAATGGATGTACTGGTATACTGTAATAGCGGCGAAGAAGATCAATTCCGGTGCATTAAAAGCAGATGCCTGGCACCATCGCTCAGATGCATTATCATCTGTTGGAGCGCTTCTGGGTATCGCCGGGGCGAGAATGGGCTATCCGTTCCTTGACTGTGTAGCCAGCGTAGTGATCTGTGTATTCGTTATCAAAGCGGCGTATGATATTTTTAAGGACGCCGTTGATAAGATGATAGATACATCCTGTGACAGAGACATGATCAGGAAGCTTCGCAGGATTATTACAGCGCAGCCCGGCGTTCTCGGGATCAGCAAGCTGACGACCCGCATTTTCGGGGCAAAAATATACGTAGACGTAGAGATTGAGGCAGACGGGAACCTTACGCTGAGGGAAGCTCATGCCATTGCAGAAAATGTACATCACGCGATAGAGAATGGCGTCTCAGATGTCAAGCACTGTATGGTACATGTGAATCCGAAAAAAGTGTAAAAAAGGACACCACAACATACAAACCGGTACAGTTGTTACGTCCCTGCTTACAATGTCGTAAACATATCTATCACTTGTCCGGTCATCTCTGCCGGAGAGTCTGCCAGAAGATATACAATTCCTTTTGCCACAGCGGCGGAGCTTCCCATTACAGCGTCGTCCTGACCTACGTTGTGGTTATATACCCGCTGCCCCGGGGTGTCGACGATTGCCGGGGCGACGGCATTAGCTTTGATCCCGTATTCCTTTGTCTGGATCGCGGTGGTCTTTGTCAGCGTTACGATACCGCCTTTTGCTACGGCATACCCACCCATCTGAGAAGCGATCCTTCCCATGCGGGAGGAGACGCTTACGATATCTCCGCTGTGCTGTTTGATCATAACAGGAACCACTCTGTTGATACATAGGAACGGTATTTTCAAGTTCGTCTTTATAATCTGATCCCACTGTGCTTCTGTCCATTCCCAGATTTTGATCGCCTGTTGTCCAACGCTGTCGTAAATCTCGGGCGGATAACCGCCTGCGTTGTTTACGAGGATATCGATTCGTCCGTATCTTTCAACCACGGTGTCAACCATGGACTGCACCTGGACGATGTCCGTCAAATCGCGGGAGAGCGAGATTGCTGTTCCCCCGGTATCTTCTATCATCTTAATTGTTTCGTCTAAATCTGCCTGAGTCCTTGAAACAGCAACGACTGTTGCACCTTCTGCGGCGACTGCCAGGGCCGTGTCT
>CAZNXL010000257.1:0-2925 GCA_964577075.1 uncultured Dorea sp.
CAGGTTAAAACAATTAGAAGATATCGCCAACCAGTTTAAAGGTGTTGATAAATCTTTTGCAATTCAAGCAGGTAGAGAGATTCGTGTTATGGTAGTTCCAGAGCAAGTATCTGATGCAGACATGGTATTGATGGCCAGGGATATTGCTAAACAGATTGAGTATGAGTTAGAGTATCCCGGACAGATTAAGGTCAATGTAATCCGTGAATCGCGTGTTACTGACTATGCCAAGTAGAAGATAAATATGAAGAAGATGTTTATTGTCAAGGTGATTGATAGTGTACATCTTCTTTTTTAGTTTGTTTGTAGATTTGATAATCCATGGTATGTCAGGTACAATCGAAAGAACAGATAAGATTCCTGCAGAAGGAAGAAAGGAAGAATGATGAATTATGAATGAAGAAGTAAAAAGAATAGGAAGGGAATTAGTCTATTCAGGCGCTATTATTAATGTATACAAAGACCACATGGAATTTTCCAACGGACATCATGCTGACTGGGACTATATACACCATGATGGTGCGGCAGCGGTTGTTCCTGTTTCAGATGACGGGAAAATCCTTATGGTAAGGCAATATAGGAACGCATTGGACAGGTACACGTTGGAGATTCCTGCAGGGAAGCTTGATAAGCCGGGAGAACCGGGAATTGAATGCTCCAAAAGGGAATTAGAGGAAGAGACGGGCTATAAAAGCGATGATTTAGAATGGCTGATCACACTTCGGACAACGGTTGCATTTTGCAATGAAAAGATAGAAGTTTATGTGGCAAGGAATTTGAGACCATCGAAACAGAATCTTGATGAAGACGAATTTGTAGACGTAAAGGCATATGCGCTTGCGGAGCTGAAAGAGAAGATCTATGCAGGAACGATCGAAGATTCTAAGACTGTGGCAGCGCTTCTTGCGTATGAAAACAAATATTTGCGCAGTTAATATACAATATCGTGCATATACGGAACTTAACCCAACATATAATGAAGTATCTTTTCAAAGGGAGGGTACATTTGTGAGGATACGAGAGGGCAAAAAACATTTTGCACTATATTGTATGTTGGGCTTTTTTGCCGGAATTTTATATGCGAATTTTTTGTCAGGGGATTATATTGACAGTATGGGAATCCTGAATGAATACTTTCTGGATCAATACAGGGCAGAGAATATTCATATTACTGAATACCTTTGGTATGTGGCAAGACTTCGTCTGATACCGATATTAGCTCTTGGGATACTTAGCAGAGCAAGGATAAGAAAAGAAATAGCAGCATTATTTCTCATGTGGACAGGCTTTTGTGCAGGATTGTTGTTTACATCTGCAGTGATGAAGATGGGAGTGAAAGGGATCATTCTTTGTCTGATCGCATTCGTTCCTCAATTTGGTTTTTATATAGCGGCTTATTTTGCTTTACTTTGGTATCTTTATACTTATCCGGAGGTACGGTGGAATCTCTCTAAGACAGTAGTCTGTCTTCTGCTCGTTACAGTAGGAATCCTGTTGGAATGCTATGTAAATCCGGTGCTTATGCAGATGTTCGTGAGCACTTTATAAAAAAACTATTTTTTGACTTTGGGTAAATGAATGTAATGGAGAAGAAATAAAGTGCAGAGCAAGAAGGAAACTGTCTGGCTTGCCAATAAACCCCACAGATAACCTTTGATGCCGAATATAGGAATACCCATGAATATGCTTGAAATCCTTATAGTCAGGCTAAAACTGTTGATGAAGAAGGAAAGGGCGGTCTTTCCGGTTCCATTGATAATACTGATCAAAGTTGTGTTGGTGTATAAAAACGGACACATCCACGCCAGTGTCACAATGTAATTTCCGGCATAACGGCTGCCAAAAAGGTGTGCGCCGATCCATTGCCCGGATAAAAGAAGAAAGATGCAGCAGATGGTACCGAGAAAAATGCAGTAACACAAGCTTTTCTTAATGATTATTTTCATTTGCCGTTGATGTCCAAGCGTCTGTGCTTCCGTGACGGCAGGAAGGAGCATGGTGGAGACGGAGTTTGTAATAGCTGATGGAAATAAGACACAGGGAAGCGCCATACCGGTCAGTACACCGTAGCTGCTCAGCGCAAGAGCAGTTGTCATGCCGTATTCCTGAAGCTTTAACGGGATAGATACAGCCTCAATACTTTGCAGGAAATTTAGAAGGACGCGGCTGGCAGTCAGCGGGAAGGCAAGGAGAAGCAGTTCTTTTGTATGTTTTATATAATCGGAAAGTTTACTTGCTTTTTTCAAAATGCTTCGATTCAGAGGCATTTTTTTTGTTATCATCATAAGACAGAACATGGAGGACGCTATTTCTCCGGCAATGAGGCCGGCGACTGCGACAGAGATACCGAAGCGTACTCCGTTTTTCAGCCCGAATATATAGAAAAAATACGCGGATAAGATACGGACAGACTGTTCAATCAGTTGTGAAAATGCCGGGATGCCGGATTCCTTTAATCCGAAGTAATATCCTATGATACAACTGTGTATGGAGGCGAAAGGAAAAGCATAAGAAAGGATGATTAAAAATCCGGTGCAGCGTTGTTCTTTAAGAAAATCCACAGCAATGATCCACGCATATTTTTGAATGAGTAACGTAACGATACAGGATGCGGTTACAGAAAGGATAAGGCTTGTATAGAGAAGTTGTCCGGCTTCTCTTTTCTTCCCCGCAGACATTCGTTTTGCGACACATCTGGCAAGAGCCACTTCAGTTCCGGCGGATGTAAGAGAAAAGCACAGGGCATAGACAGGAAAAATCAACTGGTATAATCCAACTCCTTCCTCACCAAAGGTTTGGCTTAAAAAAATCCGGTAAAAGAAACCCATGAATCTTGTGGCGAATCCGGTCAGGGTAAGTATAATAGTTCCTTTTAAAATTGTACGTTTTACAGACATAGCATAGCTCCTGAAATTTATCACTATA
>CAZNXL010000258.1:0-2890 GCA_964577075.1 uncultured Dorea sp.
GGGGGAATCCGTAATGTTTTTAATCTTTTATTCATACAATGGATACTTTTCACAAATCTGACTTACCGCTTTGCGGATCTCATCTGCCTTCGTATCAAAATCCGTAACTGTCATCTTAATCAGCTTCGCGATTGTTTTCATATCCTCTTCTTTTAATCCTCTTGTCGTAACAGCCGGTGTTCCGATACGGATACCACTTGTCACGAAAGGACTTGCGGGATCATTGGGGACTGCGTTTTTATTTACTGTGATATACACTTCATCCAGACGATTCTGCAATTCTTTTCCTGTAATGTTCATATTCTGTAGATCAACCAGCATCAGATGATTGTCTGTCCCGCCACTTACGAGGTTGAATCCTTCTTCTGTCATTGCCCGCGCAAGAGCTTTCGCATTTTTAAGAACCTGTATCTGATACTCTTTGAATTCCGGTTTCAACGCCTCTCCAAAGCAGATTGCCTTCGCTCCGATAATATGCATCAGAGGACCGCCCTGCGTCCCGGGGAAAACCGCTTTATTAATTTTTTTCGCATATTCTTCCCTGCACATAATAATGCCGCCTCGCGGACCTCTCAATGTCTTATGCGTCGTCGTTGTTACAACATCTGCATACGGAACCGGACTCTGATGTAATCCTGCCGCTACAAGTCCTGCAATATGCGCCATGTCAACAAAAAGATATGCTCCTGCTTCTTTTGCAATCTCTCCGAAGATATCAAAACGAATCTCTCTCGGGTATGCAGATGCACCTGCCACGATCATCTTCGGCTTGCATTCATGAGCAATCCTTCTGATTTCGTCATAGTCAAGGTAGCCTTCATCATTTACATTATAAGCGACAAAATTATAGAGAATACCAGACATATTCACCGGTGAACCATGTGTCAAATGGCCGCCGTGTGCAAGATTCAGTCCCATAACCGTATCTCCCGGCTTTAAAAATGCCTGATAAACTGCATTGTTTGCATTAGCGCCTGAATGTGGCTGTACACATACATGATCACATCCAAATAATTTTTTCGCTCGTTCCATTGCTACGTTCTCAAGAATGTCCACGTTCTCGCATCCGCCATAATATCGCTTTGCCGGATACCCTTCCGCATACTTATTCGTCGGCACTGTTCCCATTGCCAGCATTACTGCCGGGCTAACAATATTCTCAGAAGCAATCAATTCCAGATTCCTTCTCTGACGATTCAGTTCCAGACAAAGAGCCTCGCCAACTTCTGCATCGCAGCTCGTAATATAATCCATTACATCCCGAATCAATTCCATCGCTTCAACCTCCAGGTTAATCCTCTTATCTATTCTTTTTTCCAGGTGCGATATGGATAGCTTCCCCAATTGCATCCTCTACCGCTTCCGCTACTCCTTCATTATAAGTCGGATGCGCCCTCATGGCAATAAGAAGATTTCCTGCTTTCAATCTGTTCGCTACAGCCGTCGCAAATTCTCCAATCATATCCGTCGCTCTTGCACACATCATCTGTGCCCCCAATATCACCTCTGTCTCAGCACAAACCACGACCTTGATAAAACCTCTTTCTTCCTGTGTAATCAGCGACTTTCCATTAGCGCTCATGATAAATTTCCCGATTTTAACATTCTTTCCCTGAGCCTTTGCATCCTCTTCCGTTATTCCTACAGATGCAATCTCCGGATTTGTGTACACACATCCCGGGACAACATTCAAATCTATCGTTGTCTCTCTTCCGGCCAGTTTTTCTGCAACGAAGACTCCCTGCGCACTTGCCAGATGCGCAAGCTGCATACCTTTTACAATATCCCCAATCGCATAGACTCCAGCAATGCTTGTACGGAAATTCTCATCCACAACAAGACGTCCTCTTTCCATCTTCGGCTCCACTCCTTCGCCAAAAAGCCCATCCGTATTCGGACATCTTCCCACTGCGCATAATACATACTGTGCAGACACCTTTATCTCTTTTTCTTTCTCAGTAAAGATGCAGCTATACAAGTCCCCATCTTGTTCCACTCCCTGCACTGCGGCAGATGTATGAATGTCAATACCTCTCTTTTTCAGGATCATCTTCAGATTCTGTGAAATCTCTTTATCCATATTGGGAACCAGCCTGGGCATTGCTTCAACAATCGTCACCTTACAATCAAGCGCTGCAAATACTGACGCAAACTCTACACTAATCACACCGCCGCCAATAATAACAAGACTTTTTGGCGCTTCTTTTAACTGAAATAATTCATTACTGGTAAGAACACCCGGCAGTCCCATCCCCGGAAGGGGCAGCATGAGTGGTTTTGAACCCGTTGCCAAAATGATTTTTTCTGCATGATAAGTATTCTCTTCCTCTTGTGACACAACTGTTACTTCATTATTTTTTTTCAGCGTTCCTTTTCCTCTTAAATAAGTCACGCCATTCGCTTTTAATAATTGCTCTACACCCTGACATAGTTTTTCTGTTGTTGACTCTTTATAAGCTATGATCTTTTCGTAATCATAGCATACGTCAGATGCAGTAATACCAAACCGTCCGCCATTTTGTATCTCACGATACAAGGATGATGCATGGATCATTGCCTTTGCCGGGATACAACCGCGGTTTAAGCATGTTCCCCCAACTTTCTCCTCTTCTACAATCGCTGTAGAAAGTCCCAGCTTTGCCGCTTTAATTGCTGCCACATATCCGCTTGGTCCTGCACCAATAACAATTAGATCAAATCTTTGCTCCATTACAAGCCTCCTCTACAAATCTGCCGTTTTTATCCACGCAATAATATCTTTCATCATCTCTTCTTCACTCTGATCCTCTGACCAATAAAGAGTCAATTCTGCACAAATAGCCTCTTTCGTATACCGGATTCCTTTCAGATACTCTGGTATCTGTCGTATCATCTCCGGCTTCATTGCATC
>CAZNXL010000259.1:0-2889 GCA_964577075.1 uncultured Dorea sp.
ATCTGTAAAAATCTGGTCTGCATTCCTGTATATCAGATCCGCATTTTTTCTTGCTGTAAAGGAACATGTCTCCACTGCCGTATTTATATGCAGAGACTTCTTTGCCTCCTGCATCACCGCAGCCACAAACTCCGCCTGCATGGAAGGTTCCCCGCCGCCGAAAGTGACACCACCGTTTGTCCTCCAATAATAGGAGCTGTCCCGGTCGATCAATTTTATCAGTTCCTCCACCGTATAGTCCATCCCGGCCACCTGTCTTGCATGGACAATCCTGCATACCTTTGTACATAACATGCAATCACTGCATTTTGTTTTATCCCAGATCAACTGGCCGTCCTGAATGGTTGTTGCCCCTGTGGGACAGACGGCAGCACATCTTCCGCATCCATAACATAGTCTCTGGACAAACATCATATTCGAATTCATTTCCATTCCTTCCGGATTAGAACACCAAAGGCAGCGAAGCGGGCATCCTTTCATAAAAATCAGAGTACGGATTCCCGTGCCGTCATGTATGGAATATCGCTGCATATCAAAAACTTTACCTATTAATTGTTCTCCCATATTACCTCCCGCCATTCCTTTTCCTGTACTTATTATATAAAATCACAGCCTCCAAAACATCCACCGCACTTCTCAATTCATCCAAGCAGAACTCCCTATCCTTTTTATTTAGGTAATGTTCCCTATATCACAATAGGCAGGACGGTGGATAAGAATTTATTCATAAACATGCTAAAATTTATAGTGATATAAAAAACAAATGAGAAGGTGATAGGAAAATGTCTGAAAACAAAGATGCACCGGCAGGAAACATCGTTTGTTCTGTTTGCCGCGAACCTGCAACCGCCTCAAAACCTGTAAGAAAAATAGGCGCTGATTTTTATGTCTGCAAAAAATGCTTTCAGAATATTCAGAAAAAGCTCATGAAGGATATCGAGGATATAGAAGGGAAATCTCTTTATTTTTCCATGGACTTTGACCGAAGAGGCACCTTAAAAGAAATAAACAGGATCGGTTACGCCGATGCCTGCGATATGGCAGCTTATCTGCGCGATAAGAAGCAGCGGGAAAGGGATGATATGCTTCGTCAGAAAGAATATCTGACCAAAATGGATCATATACCCAAACCACATGAGCTTTTTGAACATCTGAATGAATATATCATTGGGCAGGACGAAGCCAAAATGGTAATGTCCGTTGCCGTATATAACCATTATAAAAGACTGCTTCCATACACAAATGATGATATTCATATTGAAAAGTCCAATATTCTGATGCTTGGTCCTACCGGATGCGGGAAAACATATATGGTGCGGACACTGGCAAATTTCCTGAATGTTCCTTTGTCCATTGCAGATGCCACATCCCTGACAGAAGCCGGGTATATCGGTGACGACGTAGAAAGTGTACTGACCAGACTGCTGCAGCAGGCAGATAATGACGCCGAACGGGCAGAACAGGGAATTGTATTCATCGATGAGATTGACAAACTGGCAAAAAAAGATAATTCCAATCAAAGGGATGTCAATGGCGAGGCAGTTCAGCAGGGACTTCTGAAGCTTCTGGAAGGCACAATTATAGATGTGCCTGTGGGAAAAAAAGATATGCGCGGGCTTACTCCCACGAAGCAATTGAACACCCAAAATATCCTGTTTATCTGCGGCGGCGCTTTTTCCGGTCTGGAAAACATTCTGAGAAAAAGAATGACTGCCCAAGGCGGTATCGGGTTCCATGCTAAACTGCGGGTTCAGGATGACATGGAACAGATCAATATGCATGATGTTACTATGGAAGAGCTGCGGCAATTCGGACTTATTCCCGAATTTTTAGGAAGGCTTCCCATACACTGCATCCTGGACAGGCTTTCCACTGAATCGCTCATCAAAGTCCTCACCGAGCCCAAAAATGCCATTCTGAAACAATATCAGAAGCTGATCGACATGGACGGAGCACGTCTTGAGTTCTCGGAGAACGCATTAAGGGCAATCGCCGCAAAAGCGGAGGAAAAGCAGGTGGGTGCCCGGGCGCTCCGTGCAGTTATGGAAAAGATAATGCTGAAAGTTATGTTTGACGTGCCAAAGAAGAAAACAATCAGAAAAGTATACATTGATGCCGAAGACGATTCCAGTGAAATTACTGTCACTTATTTAGATACTTTATCGCAAAAGAAAGGAATACAATATGAATCATTCAGAATTAATTGAAATGGCAGCCGAAATGGAATGGGAAATGTTTTCATCTGTAGAAAACCGGGGCGGAAAAGCATCCTGCCAGACCCGTCCGGGAACTTTTGCAGTCATGCGGATGAGCCAGCTTAAAGCCTGGTCTTTTGAGGTTTTAGAGTCATATTACAAAGATCTCAAAAATGCCAAAGCAGTAAACCGAAATCTATGTACGGAAAAGTATGCCTATATGATGGAGTTTACTCATCCGGATGAATACAGGGAGTTGGAATGTCATCTGCCCCACGTTTCGGAGAATACTTTGACAAAAATCCGCGAAATTGTCCGAATCAATCTTATATGGGAAAAAGAAACTGAGAAGAAGTATCCAAAGCTGAGATCTCACGGCAGACCTCTGGAAAGTAAGTATGACAGTCCCACTTCCATGTCTGTGGAGACCTATCTGTTTTGTGAACTCAAAACCTACTCAGAAAAAACAATCGAATTGTTATACCAATATACCAGAAAATGCCAGAATGAAAATATAAATCTGGCAGAAAATATACTGGCAAATACAATGTCCATGTACGGCTTTCAATCCCTGGAGGAGGCAGAATCTGCATCACACTAGACATTAAGACAGCGGCTATGCTATAATCGACGTTAAAGCAGATAACTCGTGTACCTAAATAAGCGTACCCGAAGTACCCGAACAGAGAAAAAT
>CAZNXL010000260.1:0-607 GCA_964577075.1 uncultured Dorea sp.
TTTCAAAAATGGGTGTTTGGAGAAGAAAATTATTTTTTGAATTATGTTCAGGAAAATGAAGAAAATATAGTGTCTCGCTATGCCTTTTTTGAGCAAAGAGTACAACAACTGCAGGAAGATGTTGAAGAGAGGAATCAACATATTGAAAAATTAGATGCAGAGATTTCGAAAAACAGGACTGAAATCGCGCACCGTGATAAAGATATTGTTCGATTGCAGGATAAAGAAGATCAGTTGCAACAAAAATTCGTACAGTTACAAAACGAAAACGACAGGCTGGAATGTTTACGAAATAAACTTACCGAAGATTTGCGGAACAGAGACAATCTGGTGCATGAGTTAGAAGAATTGACAACCAAAATGGATAACCATATTAAGTTCATACAGCCGGGCCATGAAAAATGGATGAAGCTGATGTCAAGTAAACCTGTGAAACTGATGCGTTTACCTAAAAGAGCGGCACGAAAAGCTTATCATATGCTGAAAGACAGGAAACCGATAGAAAAACTGTATGTTCCGCATATGGAAAAACCAAAGGTATCTATTATAATACCCGCATATAATCAGTTTGACTATACTTATCAGTGCGTAAAATCCATTATTGAAT
>CAZNXL010000260.1:617-2866 GCA_964577075.1 uncultured Dorea sp.
AAAATATATCCGGGGAATGAAGGTGATCCATAACAGGGAAAATCTAAAATTCCTCTTAAATTGCAATAATGCGGCGAAGCATGCTGCCGGAGAATATATATTATTTTTAAATAATGATACGAAAGTAACTGATGGATGGCTCAGTAGTCTTCTGGAATTAATAGAATCCGATTCAACGATTGGAATGGTCGGGTCAAAATTAATATATCCGGATGGAAAGCTGCAGGAAGCGGGCGGCATTATATTTCAGGATGGTTCGGGATGGAATTATGGCCGCGGACAGGATCCGGAACAGCCGGAATATAATTATGTCAGAGATGTAGATTATATATCCGGAGCAGCTATCATGATCCGTACTTCTCTTTGGAATGAAATTGGCGGATTTGACGAATTGTTTGTTCCTGCTTATTATGAAGATACAGACTTGGCCTTTCAGGTCAGGGAGAAAGGATACCGCGTCGTGTATCAGCCCAAATCAGTAGTGGTTCACTATGAAGGAGTATCTAATGGGACGGATGTTTCCAGCGGACTAAAGCATTATCAGGTTGTGAATGCGGAACGTTTTCAGAATAAATGGAAAACAAGGCTGCAGGAAAGCCATTGTGCAGGACCGGATGAACTTTTTGTCGCAAGAGAACGTTCTAAAGATAAAAAGATGATTGTTTTTGTGGATCATTATGTTCCGCATTTTGATAAGGACGCCGGCTCGAAATCTACTTTCTCGTATATAAAGGCTTTTTTAAGTATGGGATATAGTGTGAAATTCATCGGAGACAATTTTTTCCGGCATGAACCCTACACATCTGTTTTACAGCAGATGGGAGTAGAGGTGCTTTATGGAGATTGGTATTATCTTAATTGGAAAGAGTGGATTGAAAAGAACGGAAAGTATTTTGATGTTGTGTTCATGAATCGCCCCCATATTACAATTAAGTATATTGAATTATTTAAGGAGCAGACTCACGCTAAACTTATATATTATGGACATGATCTCCATTATGTGAGGGAACGCCGCGAGTATGAAATCACAAAAGATGAAGAAACTTTAAAAGATGCGGAGAAAATGTATCAGACGGAATATGTGATTATGCGCATGGCAGATGTAGTGTATTATCCGTCTTATGTGGAAGTGGATATTATTAAGAACGAAGACCCGGCGATAAAGGCACGGGCTATTCCGGTTTATATTTACGAATCTCCATATAATGGTCAGATACTGCCAATAAAAGAACGAAAAGATCTGATGTTTATTGGCGGCTTTGGACATAAGCCAAATGCCGACGCCGTTCTGTGGTTTGTGAATGAAATATTGCCTGTTATACTGAAAACTTTGCCCGACATAAAATTTTATATCCTGGGTTCCAACCCTCCGCAGGAGGTTCAGGAGCTTGCATCTGAGAATGTTATAGTAAAAGGCTTTGTAACAGATGAGGAATTGGAAGAAATATATCGGACATGCCGTATGGATGTTGTGCCATTGCGATATGGCGCAGGTATGAAAGGGAAAGTAATTGAAGGCATTTATAATCATATACCGCTTCTTACAACATCGATTGGCGCAGAGGGACTGCAAAACTATGATGGAGTCATTGCCGTGGAGGATGAGGCGCAGGCCTTTGCGGAAAGAGTTATCTCATTATATCAGGATGAAGAACAGCTTATGAAGATGGTTCAGGCGTCTGCCCGGTATATTAAAGAATATTTTAGCATTGAAGCTGCGTTGGAAATATTAAAGAGGGATTTGTAATATGAATATAATTTTATTATCTGGCGGTTCCGGAAAGCGGCTCTGGCCGCTTTCCAATGATGTGAGATCAAAACAGTTTATAAAAATTTTTAAAGATGGAAATGGCGGATACGAATCAATGGTGCAGCGCGTTTACAACCAGATTTGCGCTGTAGATAATGATGCAACAGTTACTATCGCCACATCAAAGACCCAGGTGTCTGCAATTCATAATCAGTTGGGGGATAATGTAGGTATTTCAGTGGAACCGTGCCGCAGAGATACATTTCCGGCTATCACCCTTGCATCCGTATATCTCCATGATATACAGGGAGTATCCGAAGAAGAAGTGGTGGTTGTCTGCCCGGTAGATCCTTATGTGGAGAGCGATTATTTTGCGGCGTTAAAAAAGCTTGGAGATTTAGCGGAACAGGGAGAGGCGAATCTTACCCTGATGGGGATAGAGCCGACTTATCCCAGCGAGAAATATGGGTATATCATTCCTGCCGATGCTGAATCTGTC
>CAZNXL010000261.1:0-1494 GCA_964577075.1 uncultured Dorea sp.
TGGGGTTCAGCCGTACGCAACAAAAGAAACGCCTGTCTATGATTCAGATTATATTTTGGACAAAACAAAGCAACTGTTATTTGGGAAAGACGAGATCTGCGAGACCTATGATTATTCAAACGCCGGCATCGTAGACAATTACGAAAAGTTAGAGGTGCAGCCGGGTGATTGGGCGAGTAATTACGAAGAGTATTATGAACAGTCGGAGGATGGAACATACAGTAGTATAAAAGAAACATCGGAAGACACATATACGTTAACGACCTCTAAGCCCTCTGATTGGGATACAAACTTCGCTTCATATTATGTGCTCGAAAATTCATCTTACAAGGCGGTGGAAAATACATATAAGCAATATACAAAATTGACCGCTCGCCCCGGTGATTGGACGAGCAAATATGGAGATTACTACTATCTCTATACCGATGGTGTCACAAGCGAATATAAAAGCGTATCCGGAGATAGTCACAATAGATACCGAGTGCAAACGACTAAGCCGACTGACTGGAGTACCAATTATTCATCGTACTTCACTAAGAAGAAAAAGGGAAGTGGATATGAGTCCGTAAAAGGGAAAAAATCAGGAAAAAAGACAGTGGCGCCAGGGTGGAAAGCAAAGAAATTTTATACAAGAGAAACGTATGAAACAGCCCCAAAATGGAAAGCAAACTATTACTATATACAGAAAGAGCTTTCGTACATCCCGACTTGGACCAGCGGCAAATATTATGTTAAGACGGATAAAAAAATTAGTATACCGTTTGTGTCAGGGATATACTATGTAAAAGTTGAGGATCACTATGCAGAACTTGTTGCAGGGGGTGTTGAAAAGCTCAAAGAATCCTATGATTGCGATTCCATAAATATCAAATTGGACTTGGAACAATCATATGACATAGGTGACATCGTAGGGGCAACAGAGAGTGTGACAGGCATTGAAATGTGGCAGCCAATAACAAAAAAAATAGTAAAAATTAACAACGGAATAGAGACTATGGAATACGAGATAGGAAGTGACTATTGATGGAAGAATTAGAATTAATAACCGGGTATAAAGGCTATGAACATATTACGGCGGAAGATGATGGTGCGGCGTATGCCGGTATAGTGGGGCTAAACTACTACGTAGCGTCAACGGGGCAGAAATTAGCAGTAGAAATTATTTCAAATAATCTTTTGCGGATAAAAGATGGCGATCTGTTTATGTATGGGAGACATATAAGGATCAGAACAGATGATGTAAAAGAGATTAGTATTGACAATGGATCTCAGGGAGTTAACAGGAATGATCTTATCGTTGTACATTATGAATTTGATGAAACAACAAAGGTGGAGAGCGCATATTTAAATGTTATCAAAGGCACTGCGGGAACGGACGCCTCAGACCCAGATTATAACACGGGAAATATACTAGATGGAGATTATATAAGCGAAGTACCCCTGTACCGAGTGCGGTTAGAAGGATTGAATATCGTTGCTGTAGAACCTATGTTT
>CAZNXL010000261.1:1504-2859 GCA_964577075.1 uncultured Dorea sp.
GGAATAAAAGATACATTTGGAAAGTCTGGTAGAGCAGAAGAATTAATGGAAGAGAATGAAAAAAGAAAATCTGAGATTACTGAATTAAATAGTAATATAGAAACAATGGATGGTTGGACGGTTCTTAAGCATTCAAGCGGATTGGCTATTGCAACATACAAATCAGATCAAGTAAGTATTGCCTTAACCACTCAGATGGCAAGTGGAGTATATTCAAATTCTTCCGTGAACGGTGCAAGCCGCCCACTTCCAACTAATCTTTTTACAGAAGTATTAGATCAAAGCATGAATATTCAGTCAAACGGATATACTTTTTGCCAGATAGCAACGATAAATACCGAAACTTTAATTTATAGAATATGGTCGTCTTATTCATGTACTATAAAAAATACAGCAACATTTACGGTCATTGGACTTTGGAAATAACAATGCCCTGTTTATTAAACATCACTAACCTTCGCCTGGGCATTCTTGCTAATTTATGCAATACTCAATTATGCCCATTATTGCTACCAGAGAGTTTGTTGCTCCTTGCATTATTTCACCAGAAGAGTTAATTAAAACAGTATAAGGAAACGATATTTCGGAAGTCCAAATAGCAGCGATTCCACCATAATTTATATCGGGTCTATAATCATCTGGTATTACGAATAAAGGTTCTGATGTTTTGATCGCAGCGGAACTACGAAGATAGAAATATATACGACAAGCCTTCTTATTTTTGTCACAATACCCGACACACAAAGAAGAAGTAGCATTTACTTTCACTGTTCCTAAAAAACGTTCAGAATTACTATTTAATTCAGGAAAGAAAATAAAAAACATGCAAATTATCAACGGGAGTTTACAAGAACTTTTTTTTTACACCTTGTCGGTGGGAAACCGGCAGGAAGGAGGATGAATGAAAATTATATTCAATGATGCTACGGAGCTTCAGGTGCAGAAAGTATACACGGATGCATCAGAAGCTCTTCGTATTAAGACAACATCGGCAACGGCAGAACAGCTGAAGGCTATGTTTTCTGATCTGACAAAAACAAAAAAAATAACTGTAGTTGAAAGAGAACAAACAATTGCGGAGTTCGAAAACTACATACAATTTGATGGTATTATGTCGTATACAGCCGGTATACTCGAACCCGTCCTTTATAAGGAAGGAGAAACACCAGACGAAAAAATAGAACAGCTTCAGACGGAAAACGCTGAGTTGGACGAAAAAGTAGATATGCTTACGCAGTGCATTCTCGAAATGTCGGAAATGGTGTATCAGTAATGGAAACTTTATTAACAAATTTACTAATATAATTTATGCGAGGAAGGTCAAGAAATGATGGCGAAATTATGGGCGATTGAGA
>CAZNXL010000262.1:0-2816 GCA_964577075.1 uncultured Dorea sp.
GACCGGGATCAATACGATGACTGCAGAAGAACCGATGCAGGTGGTTGCGATCGGTACCGGACAGTTTGTTGAGCTTACAAGTATGTACAGGGAGTAACACAGAAGATACATGGAGAAAGTGAAAGGATATGTAGAGCATATTGTGTATCGCAATGAGGAAAATGGATATACAGTATTTCATTTAAATAATGATGACGGCGATCTTACCTGTGTGGGAAAGTTTCATTATATTGAAGAGGGGGAGCTTTTAGAACTCACCGGCGAATATATCGTCCACAAACTGTATGGCACGCAGCTGCAGGTGGAGACATCGGCGATCTGTCCGCCGGAGGATCTTAAGTCCGTGGAAAGATACCTCGGCTCCGGTGCGATCAAGGGGATTGGAACAGCTCTGGCAGGACGGATCGTAAAGAAATTCAGGGAAGATACTTTCAGGGTTATTGAAGAGGAGCCGGAGCGGCTTGCTGAGATCAAAGGGATCAGTGAGCGCAAGGCCAGAGAGATATCTGTTCAGGTAGAAGAGAAGAAGGATATGAGGCAGGCTATGATGTACCTGCAGAAGTATGGGATCTCTACAGCGCTTGCTGTGCGCATTTATCAATATTATGGGCAGAGTGTATATCGCGTCATTGAAGAGAATCCATACCAACTGGCGGATCACGTATCAGGAGTCGGTTTTAAGACTGCTGATGAGATCGCGGCAAAAGCAGGGATCCATACAGATTCTGACTATCGCATCCGCAGCGGTATTTTCTATACTCTTCTGCAAAGTGTTAATGAGGGTCATGTGTATCTGCGGCAGGAGACGCTTTTGTACCGTGCAGGCATTCTTCTTGGAGTGGAGATCGAGAATATCGAACGATATCTGTCTGACCTTGCGATGGAGAAAAAAATCGTTGTCAGACGGGAGACATGTACACAGTCGGAAGCCTGTGAGACGGTTACAAGAGTTTACTCTTCATATTATTATTATATGGAGCTGAATGTGGCGAAGATGCTGCATGATCTGAATGTTTATTACGATATTGCAGAGGTCGCCCTGCAGCATCGCCTGTATGCGATCGAAAAGGATACGGGTCTTAAGCTCGATGAACTTCAGCAGGCGGCGGTGAAAGAGGCGGCAAGGAACGGTATCACGATCGTTACAGGCGGACCGGGCACAGGAAAGACAACAACGATCAATGCGATGATACATTTTTTTGAGAGCGAGGGCATGGATCTGCTCCTGGCCGCTCCGACTGGAAGAGCTGCGAAACGTATGACGGAGGCGACAGGGTATGAGGCACAGACGATACATAGATTGCTGGAAGTGAGCGGTAATCCGGAAGAGGAGGAGAGAAGCGGGTTTGGAAGAAATGCGGAGAACCCTCTGGAAGCAGACGTCATCATTATTGATGAGATGTCGATGGTAGATCTGCCGCTGATGTATGCGCTCCTGAACGCAGTGATCCCGGGGACAAGACTTATCCTGGTCGGTGACGGGAATCAGCTTCCCAGCGTGGGACCGGGGAGCGTGTTAAAGGATATGATACGGTCAAAATGTTTTCCGGTTGTAATGCTGACAAAGATTTTTCGTCAGGCGGGAGAGAGTGATATCGTCGTGAATGCCCACAAGATTCACAGGGGCGAGACAGTCATATTAGACAATAAGAGCAGGGATTTCTTCTTTTTAAAGCGTCAGGATCCTAACGCGATCATCAGTGTATTGCTTACGCTTATTCAGAAAAAACTTCCCGGGTATGTAGATGCCAGACCATATGACATACAAGTGTTGACACCTATGAGGAAAGGACTTTTAGGAGTAGAACGTCTGAATCAGATACTTCAGGAGTACTTAAACCCGGCTGAAAGCGGAAAACAGGAGAAGGAAACAGGGGGCAGGATCTTCCGGGAAGGTGATAAAGTTATGCAGATCAGGAATAACTACCAGCTGGAATGGGAGATTTCTACCAGATACGGGATGACGATAGATAAAGGACTTGGCGTGTTTAACGGTGATATGGGGATCATCAGGGACATCAATACTTATGAAGAGACAGTAACCGTGGAGTATGATGAACAGAGAACAGTACGATACCCTTATGCCCTTTTGGAGGAATTAGAGCTTGCCTACGCGATCACAATACATAAGGCGCAGGGGAGCGAGTATCCTGCAGTTGTGATCCCTCTTTTGCAGGGACCGAGACAGTTATATAACAGAAGTTTACTGTACACGGCAGTGACAAGGGCAAAAAGATGTGTGACACTGGTGGGGAGTGATACTGTCTTTCAGCATATGATTGAAAATGCAGATGAACAGGCGAGAAATACAAGTTTATCAGAACGAATCCAGGAGCTGTATTGAAAATTATAGATATTTCAGATATTTTAAAAATATTTTGGCCGGAGATATGTCCGTTTTGCGGCAGAGCGTCTCGCAGAGGAATATGTTCCCGGTGCCGTGAGAAAATTAACAGATTGGTTATAAAAGAGCCGAGATGCATGTGCTGTGGTAAGCCTGTCCGCTACAGTGAACAGGAATACTGCAATGACTGTGCGCATACATATCATTATTATGACAGGGGAATAGCATTATGGATCCATAAAGCCCCGGTCAGTCAGTCCATCTACCGGTTTAAGTTTCATAATCAGCGTATTTTTGGAAGATATTATGCAAAGGAGATGGTGCGTCAGTATGAAAGGACACTTCGATCATGGAACGCTGATGTTATCATTCCAATTCCTCTGCATCCAAAGAAGCGGCGACAAAGAGGCTACAATCAGGCGGAGATTGTGGCAAAAGAGACAGGGAAGCTGATCGGCGTTCCGGTAGACGG
>CAZNXL010000263.1:0-2813 GCA_964577075.1 uncultured Dorea sp.
GAAACTCTATTTATGATAATGGTACTCGTCTAAGAGAAATTCTAATATCTTTTATGATCTATCGGATCGGAAGTAATCATTCCAAATTTCCAAAGCGAGAAAAGAAGTATACGGAAAGGGGGTACATTGGTGTTTTAATTTCATTTTTGTTGTTTCATAAAAGCTTATAAAAAGAGAAAAGGAGATTAGACATGAAAAGGAAAATTTTATCGGGAAAAGTATCTGCAATAGCTGTTATGTTGGCTATAGCGTGTGGTTTTGTGCCCTTTTTTGGAATCTTACCGGTTAAGGCGGCTTCCCACGAAATTACGGAGACCTATGTAGGGTATTATGATCAGTATCATCACGGAGAACATCAGATGCATTACCGCGCGAAGATGCATAAAGTGGATGGCGATATGGCATATTGTATTTCCATGACCAAGACTTCCGAGCCAGGAAGTGCAAAAGAAGTAAATATAAAAAAATTTCTGCCTGGAGATGAGCTGGTTATGACTTGCCTGGCGCAGAAACACATTTTTGACATGGAAGGATATACATCTGCGGAAAAATATATGTTGACGCAGTGCATGGTCTGGTATATCCAAAGAGACCATATCGGGGACGGTGGCTGGAGACAGTATGTCAGCGATATAGATATGTCAGTAGAAGAACAGAAAACTTTTTTTGCCGAGCTGGAAAAGACAGTAAAGGCAGAGGCTCCTTCCTATGAAGGGCACGGGACTGCTTGGGAGAATATAGATGTGGAGGATGTTCAGGAGGTGGGAATATTGCTGGCGCCTACATTAAAGACCGGAGATCTGACACTTAGAAAAATATCTTCGGCGACGGAGCTTACAAAAGGGAACCATTGTTACAGTCTGGCAGGTGCAGAGTATGGAGTTTATACGGATGCTTCATGTACAAAACCTGCGCAGGTTATGAAGACTGATGAACAGGGAAATACGGAGAAGATCACGCTGGAAATCGGAAAGTATTACATAAAGGAGATTAAGGCGTCAAAAGGATATGAGCTGGACAAAGAGATTTATCCTGTGACCATAGAGTTTGGAGACAATCAGATCCTTGATTTAAAAGAGGTTCCGGCGAGCGTGCCTTTAGAATTATATGTGGAAAAGCTTGATAAAGAGACGGGAGTATCGTCTCCGCAGGGAAGCGCTTCTTTGGAAGGAGCAGAGTTTACAGTGTGTTATTATGATGGGTTTTATACGAAGGATGATTTGCCGGATTACGATTCTTATGAATCGACAGCAAAAAGAAAATGGATCATTAAGACTGTAAAAGCACAAAAAGATGGGAAAACCGTATATGCTGCCTATATGCCGGATGAAGAATGCAAAGTGGGAGGAGATTCATATTATGCGATGGGCGGAAAGCAGGTCCTGCCTGTAGGAACATTGAAAATAGAGGAAACGAAAGCTCCAAAAGGGTATAAAATAGATGGGTTTGTGTTTAAAAATATCAATACTGGAGAGATGATCGAGTCCGGGGCATATGTCGCACAGATCGCACAGGGAAGTGACAGTAACGCGTCGCTTGCAGGAGGCAATCAATTCGAAATATCGGACCAGATATTGCGCGGAGATCTATCCCTTAGAAAGATTGATGCAGAACATCAGAAAGCGATGGCAGGGATAGAGTTTAAACTTACATCCGTAACAACGGGCGAATCCCATACGTTTATCACAGATGAAAATGGCGAGTATAATACTTCTTCAGATTTTATTAAGCACACGGTTAATACGAACGGGGGAAAGGAAGGTGACGGTATCTGGTTTGGAGTGTCCGGCGATGGGAAAGAAGTAGCGGCGGATGATAAGGCGGGGGCGCTTCCCTATGATACTTACGAACTGGAAGAGCTAAAGGGAGAGCATAACTCAGGAATGACGATGTATAAAGACCTGATCACGATCAAAAGAGATGCCGTGGTTGTGAGGATGAATAATATTGAAAATGAGGAGATCAGTATTCAGACAACGGCGAGGGAAAAAGACTCAGGTGAGCAGAAGACAGAAGCAAAAGATCCGGTGACGATTGTCGATACCGTGCAGTATAATAATCTGAACATAGACTCTTTATATCGATTGGTTGGAACTGTAATGGATAAGGAGAGTAAAAATCCGCTGGACGGGAACGAGAAAGATGTGGTTATTTCAGAAAAAATATTTTCTGTTGAAGAAAGCGACGGAAGCGTGCAGATGGAATTTTCTTTTGACAGCTCCGGACTGAAAGGAAAAGAGATTGTAATTTTTGAAGAATTGTATGAGATAAAGGATGAAAAAGATGCCGGGATTTTGGTCGCGCAGCATAAGGATTTTGAGGCAGAGGAACAGACGATCTGTTTCCTTGAACCCCAAATAACAACCGAAGAGCCAGAGGAAGACAAACCGAATTCACCACAAAAGCTTAAAATCGCAGAGAAAAAAACATGCAGTGTAAAAACCGGTGATAATAATTCCTTGATACATCTTGTGATATTGTTGATTCTTTCTTGCGCCGCTATATTTACTTGTGGTAGAATAGCACGTAAAGATTAAGAAGATTAAGGAGGTTGTCGTGATGGGAATGACAATGACGCAGAAAATACTGGCAGCTCATGCTGACCTTGATCATGTAGAAGCCGGTCAGCTTATAGAAGCGAAACTGGATGTGGTTATGGCGAATGATATTACCGGACCTATGGCGCTGCCGATCGTAAAACAGATGTCCGACACGGTGTTTGATAAGGATAAAGTTGTCTTTGTGCCAGATCATTTTACTCCGAATAAAGATATTAAGTCAGCCGAAAATTGCAAGTGCGTCCGCGAATTTGC
>CAZNXL010000264.1:0-2779 GCA_964577075.1 uncultured Dorea sp.
AATGTGAACCAGCGGGAATTTCCATCAGAGATCCGGGATATGGCGACCTCGTTGTGCGTAGAAAGCGGACGTGCTTACCGGCGTTCGGAGATTGTCGCGGCGGTATTGGAGCAGTTTGAGAAGAATTATAAGACCTTTACGGAGTCCCGGGATCTGTCCGGGATCCGGGAGGCGTATAATGCCATATTGGTCAACCGGGGGCATGAAGTGAAAGTGCTGGAGCCGGGAGAGGAATACGAAGCTTTTGCGGAAGGGATTAGCAGGACGGGAGAACTGATCGTGGCCTTGCCGGACGGAAGCAAGAAAGAAGTGTATTCCGGAGAAGTATCAGTACGCGGATTGTACGGGTATGTATAAATGAAATCTGCTTTTTTTGAGGGAGGAGTGTATCATATGTATCAGGACAGAATTGTATTATGCGGTGCAAATTCTTACGAAGAGAGATATTATCTGAATCCGGACTTTGATGTTCTTCCGGATAGTATCAAAGATGAACTGAAGATTATGTGCGTGCTGTATGTCAATGATGTCGGCGGGATATTGACATTAGTGTACGATGAGGCCGGGGAACTGAATTTTGAAGTGACCTCTGAGGAGTTTGACCCGATGTTCGACGACATTGGAAGCAGCCTTAAGATCAAACAGATCCGGCAGGAAAAGCAGGATCTGCTGCAGGCATTGCAGCTTTATTATCAGGTGTTTTTCCTCGGAGAAGATGTTGACGGGGAGGCGGGAGGAACTTATGCTGTTAGTAATTGATGTTGGAAATACGAATATAACATTGGGGGTATTTAACAAGAAGGAACTCCTGGGAACCTTCCGTATGACTACGAAGATTCCGAGGACTTCCGATGAATATGGGATCATGCTTAGAGAACTGGTGGAACGCCACGGACTTTCAGGTTCAGATATTGATGCGGCGATCGTAGCGTCCGTCGTGCCGGATGTGATGCATTCTCTCGGAAGCGCCATGATCAAATATTTCGGGATCCAGCCGGTTGTTGTGTCTGCCGGGATCAAGACGGGGATCCGGGTCATGACTGAAAATCCCAAACAGGTCGGTGCAGACCGGATCGTGGACGCTGTGGCAGCGTATACCCTTTACGGCGGACCGGTTATCGTCATCGACTTTGGGACCGCAACCACTTATGATATCGTAGGGCCGGACGCAACATTTGAGGGAGCTGTTATCGCACCGGGGATCCGTACCTCCGCTCAGGCAATGTGGGGACAGGCTGCCATGCTCCCGGCGATCGAGATCAAAAAACCGGCGACGATACTGGCAAAAGAGACCATCTCCAGCATGCAGGCAGGAATCGTCTTCGGCCAGATCGGACAAGTGGAATATATCGTGGAACGGATACGCAGAGAGTCAGGCTACGCGGACGCGAAAGTGGTGGCAAGCGGCGGTCTCGGCAATATCATCGCCAATGAGACAGAGGTGATAGATATCTACGACCCGCAGCTAACGCTGAAGGGACTGCGGATCATATATGAGAAAAATAAGCGTTAAAAAAATAACGGGTAACGTAACAAAACTGAAAAGTGTTACGTACCAAATTGCAAAAAATGGTGTACCAAGATGAACATAGGAGATGTAAAACTTGCTAATCCGTACATCCTTGCGCCTATGGCGGGGGTCACGGATCTGCCGTTTCGCCTGCTCTGCAAGGAGCAGGGGGCAGGACTCCTCTGCATGGAGATGATCAGCGCCAGGGCGCTTCAATATAAGAACAGGAACACAAAAGCGCTGTTGTCGATACATCCGGACGAATATCCGGTATCGCTTCAGCTCTTTGGTTCTGACCCTGAGATCATAAGCCGGGTTGCCCGCGAGATTGAGGAACTTCCCTTCCAGATCCTTGACATTAATATGGGCTGTCCGGTTCCGAAGGTAGTGAAAAACGGGGAAGGTTCTGCGCTTATGAATCAGCCGGAGCTGGTGTATGAGATCGTGTCGCAGACGGTAAAAGCAATTAAGAAGCCGGTAACGGTGAAGATCCGCAAAGGATTCGATGAGGAGCATGTAAACGCGGTGGAGATCGCAAAGATCATCGAAGAGGCCGGAGCGGCGGCAGTTGCCGTGCATGGAAGGACGAGAGAGCAGTATTATTCCGGAAGAGCTGACTGGGATATTATCAGGCGGGTAAAAGAGGCAGTCTCTATTCCCGTCATTGGAAATGGCGATGTTACTTCCGGGGAGAGCGCTCTCAAGATGCGTAAGGAAACCGGATGCGACGGTGTGATGATCGGCAGAGGCGCTCAGGGGAATCCGTGGATATTCTCACAGCTTCTCGAATATGAAAGGACAGGTAAGATGCCGCCCAGACCGGATAATGCTGTGTTGAGAGACATGATGCTCCGGCATGCGAGACTCCAGATTGAATTCAAAGGAGATTATCTGGGGATCCGGGAGATGCGAAAGCATGTGGCATGGTATACGAAAGGCCTCAAAGGTTCGGCAAAGCTTCGGGATGAGATCAACAAAGTTGAGTCCTGCGAGGAACTCGAAGAATTGCTGTTTGAAAAAATATGATAAAAACTTTTTTATTGCATATAATGAATCAATGCCGAATAGAAATGTTCGCTTGGAATCTTATGCAAAATTGCTTGCTTTCTGTTCGGTAAATGTTGACATTGGCAAGAGCATTATGTATAATATTGGAATTGTGAAAATATCTTTATTTACATATTGTTTTGAATGGATTTGCTTGTATCATTTAGTCACATGGTGATTATATGGTAGGGAGAAAGAAAAGGAGCTAGACAGATGGAAGCA
>CAZNXL010000265.1:0-2775 GCA_964577075.1 uncultured Dorea sp.
GTATCACTATCTTGCATGGAAGTCCATGGCAGATGATGAGGGAATTTATTTTGACGAAGTTATCAATAACCGTCTGCGGGGTGTAAGCCGTATGGAAAGTCTTGAGATCATACTGGAACGCGCATCGAAAGAGTACACGGAAGAAGAAAAAACTGGAATGGCTGAAAAGAAAAATGAACGCTATAAAGAGCTGTTAAAGGAGATGAGTCCGGCAGATCTTCCGGAAGATGTGGCAAAAGCACTAAAGGGATTAAAAGATATGGGAGTTCAAATCGCGATTGGATCATCCAGTAAGAACGCCAGAACAATATTAACGCAGATTGGTATTATTGATGAGTTTGATAAAATAAGTGACGGAAATAATATTACAAATTCTAAGCCGGATCCTGAAGTGTTTTTAAAAGCAGCCGAAATGCTGGGCCTGGACCCGAAAGACTGTCTTGTTGTGGAAGATGCTGACGCGGGTATTGAAGCAGCAACAGCAGGGGGCTTTGACAGTGCCGGTATTGGAGAAGCGTCATCAAATAAAAAAGCGGTTTATCCAATCCAGAAAATCAGTGATTTGTTAAATATTGTCCTATAGGAGGGATAAGCTATGGCAATGGATTATAGTAAATTATCAGAATGGATATTGCGGGAAAATAGTTTTGATGCCTCGCATCTTGGCAAATGTGAGGCGGTAATGAGTCTGGGAAATGGTTATCTGGGGCTTCGAAGCAGTACAGAAGAAAAATATCTGAATGAAACCAGAGATTTACTAATAAACGGAACCTTTAATAAATTTGACCCGTCAGCAGTAACGGAGCTTCCGAATGCACCGGACATGACGGCAATTGAGATTTATATCAACGGGATACGATTTACACTCGAACAGGGAGAGATAGAATCTTACAGCCGCGAGCTAAATATAAAAACAGCAGAACTCAGCCGGAATATCGTGTGGCGTTCCCCTGAAAACAATAAAGTTCACTTTGAATTCCGCCGTGTGGTGTCGCTGGAGCGGTTGCATGATTTTGCCTTGCAGGTGAAAATAACACCTGTATCAGAAAATATAAGTATAGATATTAAATCAGGAATTAACGGGCAGGTAACCAATAGCGGTGCACAGCATTTTACTGATGGTGATAAACGGTTTTATGACGGAAAATATATTCAGTATATACCCAAAACAACAGAATCAGATATTGCTTTTGTGTTAAATGCTGTGCATGGTTTCTGGTTGAACCGGCAGGAGTTGAAAGTTCCGGTACAATTGAATATGGAGCTTCGGAAAGTGTATGGTGGTTATCATACGTATGTAAAAGCAGGGGAAACGCTGACAATTGAGAAATACTGTAATGTATATACGACCAGAGATTTTGATATGCAGAATAAAAGTACCGCAGAAGTGCAGGACTTATCTCTTGAAAACATCAAAGAAATGGAAAAAATGGGATATGAGAAGCTTGCGTCTGATACAGCGGATGCATGGGACAGGCAGGTATGGAGTAAGGTACCGATTACCATTAAGGGAAATGATTATGATAATTTTGCAATTCATTTTGCGCAATATCATATGCGGCTTATGGTTCCGGCTCATGATAACCGTATGAATATAGGGGCAAAGGGATTATCAGGAGAAGGCTACAGAGGGCATTGCTTCTGGGATACAGAGATTTTTTTACTTCCATACTATATTTTTACGCAGCCGGAAATAGCCAGAAAACTGGAGGAATATCGCTATCTGTCTCTGCCGGGAGCTCATAAAAAGGCAGCATATAATGGATACCGGGGGGCGATGTTTCCGTGGGAATCGGCGTGGCTGGACGATGGAGAGGTAACTCCGGAATATCAGGGAGTTGATATTGTGACAGGGCTTCTTATTAAAGTATGGTCGGGATTCATTGAGCAGCATATTACGGCAGATGTAGCTTTTGGAGTATGGCAGTATTATACCATTACCGGAGATCAAGACTATATGGATAAGTATGGGTATGAGCTGATCTTTGATACAGCCCGATTCTGGGTGTCCCGGCTGGAAGATAAAAATCGCCTGATCCATGAGACTGTCAATGCTCAGGGAATAACAGAGTTTACGGAAACTGTAAAAGAGGATGGATTATATCATATCTGTGATGTGGTCGGTCCGGATGAGTATAAAGAGCATAAAACGGATAATGCATTTACCAATTATCTGGCTGTTTGGAATATCAAGAAAGCTGTGGAATATTATACACTTTTAAAGGAGGACAACCCGGAATTATTTGCAGTCTTAAATGAAAAGCTTGAGCTTGATGTTTATTATAAAGAATGGAATGAAAAGGTGGATAAAGTCTTTCTCCCGATTCCAAATGAGTGTAATGTATTACCGCAGGATTCTACATATCTGACACTTAAGGATATTGATCTGTCAAAATATAAAGCACAGAATTTTGTGAACGGAATTTTCCGGGATTATAATCTGACACAGATTAATCAGATCCAGGTGTCAAAGCAGGCGGATGTGCTTGTGCTGTTTTTCTTGTTGGAAGACCTGTTCCCGCATGAGGTGAAAGCGGCGACGTGGGAGTATTATGCTGCCAGAACCACACATGATTCATCATTATCGTTGTGTACACATGCTGTTTTGGCGGCAGATATGAGAGAAAAAGAGCAGGCATACGATTTGTTTGAGAAATCTACGGAAATTGATCTGGGACCAGCGATGACTACTTCTGATGCCGGAATTCATGCAGCATCATTTGGTGGTATCTGGCAGGGCGTTGTTTATGGGTTTGGCGGACTTCGGATGTTGGG
>CAZNXL010000266.1:0-2738 GCA_964577075.1 uncultured Dorea sp.
CTTCTTATCCGGTGAAAAAATATACTGCATCTCCTTGCTTGCATAACGCTCGGAAAGCGGGCTTTGGTATCTGTCGTTTGTCATAATGGTTCTCCTCTCCTTTTATCCCAATTATTTTATAATTGTTTATTCAAAAGCAAATGAAACATCTTTACCCGGAACCTCCATCGGGTAATCTCCCGTAAAGCAGGCATCACAATATCCCAGATCGCCTACCATGTCTTTTAACTTTTCAATCTCCATATACCCCAGGGAATCTGCGCCGATCAGTTCCCGGATCTGTTCTGTCGTGTGGGAATGTGCGATCAACTGTTCATTCGACGGAACGTCTGTTCCAAAATAGCAGGGATATAAAAACGGCGGGGAGCTGATCCTTACATGGACCTCTGTCGCACCTGCTTTTTTCAGCATCTTAATGATATTCTCACTGGTAGTTCCGCGCACGATTGAATCATCCACCATAACAATCCTTTTACCTTTTACTACCTCTTCTATTACGTTCAGCTTGATCTTGACGCTGCTCTCCCTCTGGCTCTGTTTCGGTTTAATAAATGTCCTTCCTACATAGCTGTTTTTATGAAATGCCATGCCATAAGGAATTCCTGACTGTTCAGAATAGCCCTTTGCTGCTACAAGTCCCGAATCCGGCACACCAACTACTAAGTCCGCATCTACGGGATATGATTCAGCAAGCGCTTTTCCGGCAACAATTCTGGAATGGTACACATTTACATGATCAAGGACACTATCCGTCCTTGCAAAATAAATATACTCAAAAATACATCTCGCCTGCTTCTCTGGTGAGATGGCCATAGACATATCAGACTTCTCTCCATGCTTTGTAAAGCTTACGATCTCTCCGGGCTTCACATCACGTACAAATTCCGCCCCTACAGCAGCAATCGCACAGCTTTCAGATGCAAGAAAATATGTATTCTCCCTTTTCCCGATGCAAAGAGGTTTAAGTCCGAAAGGATCACGTACGCCGATCAGCTTTCGCGGAGAGCTGATCACAAGCGCATAACCCCCTTTAATCTTTTTCATAGCATGCTTTACTGCCTCTTCCGCCTTTTTTGTCTTCAATCGCTCACGCGCAATATGGTAGGCAATCACCTCGGAATCTATGGTTGTCTGGAAAATTGCTCCCGTATATTCAAGTTCATGCCTGAGTTCAACTGCATTCGTAATATTACCATTATGTGCAATAGCCAGGGTTCCTTTCACATAATTGAGAACTAACGGCATCGCGTTCTCCACTCTCGTTCCTCCTGCTGTTGAATAACGGACATGCCCTGCACCCAGGTTTCCTTTCAGCGCCCCAAGAGACTCTTCGTCAAACACTTCATTTACCAGACCCAGTCCTTTTTTTGAATGCACTTTTCTTTCCCCGTAAGTATCTGTCACAGCAATACCACAACTCTCCTGTCCCCTGTGCTGCAACGCAAAAAGCCCATAATATACAGATGGGGCAACATCGCCTCCATCCATATCATAGGCTCCAAATACTCCGCATTCCTCTCCCATACCAGTGGTCACTCTTTCATAATCATCCATGAATACAAGCTCCTTACTGCGTTATAGATAAATACTTTTTGTTATAAACAAAAGTACCGTATAAGTATAATACAGGGACGGCGGAAAATCAACCTCCCGATCGCCGCTAAATTCTCGCCATGCTTTTCCATCTGTCAAAACTGCGGTATTCATCTTTCCACTGTTCTAACTTCCCATCCGGTACATCGGGATCTGTCTCACGATGAATCCTCTTAAGATCATCTTTAATAAGAGACGCCGTACTTAAATACAATGGGTTCCCTGACAGCATCTTCAGATACTCCTCCCTGTCATATGCCTGATAGCAGCAATACAGATAAGCCTTCAGCATATCCGGATCCTCGCACAGATAATACGCTTCTTTATATGCATTGGCAGCCTCTTCATATAAGAACAGGCGGCCATATGCTGTGCCCAGGCATCCATATACCCGGCCGTAAAAATTCTTTTCCACAGAATCATCCCATGGCGCGTTGATGATCGCCAGATAAACGAGAACCGCAGCCGAACACTCGCCGCTTTCAAGCAATGAATCCGCCTTAAACTTTTTCTTTTCTACTTCTTTCTGATTGCGCAGGTTCTCAAGAATTGACTGGATCTTATTGATCTCAGACTGTGCATAGATGGAAGATCCTTTCAGCAACGTAAGAACAAATTGCTCCTCTGTACAATTTTTTGACAATTCATCTCCAAGCTCATCAGCCAGGTCATTTAAACCAAGCTCCGCAGAAATCCATTTACACAATTGCCGATTCATGATCGTATGGTCAATCAGGTAAAGATTATTACATACATAATAGCACAGTTCCTCGATCGTATAGATACGGAGGTGTACCCTGCCAACCTCGTACGGCTGTTTTGCCCGCTTATTATGACATAGAATTAAACTGCCCATTGATTCCTCCTAAATGTATCTCTTTTGTAACTTGAAAATCCGTAGCCGGATAAAAATCTCCAAACCCGATATCCTTTAGAGTAAGTGTACATATTCTCTCGTCAAAAAACATAAGCTGCACTTTCAGGCGGAGGGAATAATCCGTCCTCTCCGGCAAGCCTTTTAAAGAGATCTTCTCCACCTGCAATTCTTCCCCGGCAAGAGATTCAATATGCACTTCCAGATCTGAAGCATCCTCAAGAAGCACTTCCCATTCTCCGTCCGCCTCATACCATCTGGTTCCCCATGA
>CAZNXL010000267.1:0-2713 GCA_964577075.1 uncultured Dorea sp.
TGTCAGGACATTCAAAATTTGCCAATATTAAACACAAAAAAGAAAAAAATGATGCGGCAAAGGGGAAGATCTTTACGAAGATCGGAAAAGAACTGGCCGTAGCCGTTAAGGAAGGCGGAAGCGCTGATCCTGCGAATAACAGCCGTTTGAGAGATGTCATTGCAAAAGCAAAGTCGAATAATATGCCGAACGAGACAATCGAACGCAATATTAAAAAGGCATCCGGAGATGCGAATGCCGCCAATTATGAACATATTACATATGAAGGTTACGGCCCGAACGGAACAGCTATCATCGTTGAAACCTTGACAGATAACAGAAACCGTACCGCTACAAATGTAAAGAATGCGTTCACAAAAGGAAACGGCAATGTGGGAACGCCGGGCTGCGTATCCTTTATGTTTGACAGGAAAGGGCAGATCGTCATTGATAAAGAAGAGTATGACGGCGATTCTGACGAGCTTATGATGCAGATACTTGATGCAGGTGCAGAAGATTTCGCCGAAGAAGAAGACAGCTATGAAATCTTTACTGATCCGGAAGATTTCAGTGCGGTGCGTCAGGCGCTGGAAGACGCGGGAATTCCGATGGCTGCGGCAGAGATCACTATGATCCCGCAGACGTATGTGGAGCTTACCAAAGAAGAGGATATTAAGAATATCACAAAAACACTGGATATGCTGGATGATGACGATGATGTACAGGATGTATATCACAATTGGGATGAATAAATAGCGAGGTCACAGGATGGATAAAGATCAGATAAAACATGGACTTATCACACTTTTCGAAGATATGCTCAAGCATGGAAAGGAATTCAGGAGATCTCAGTATGCCAATGTCTATGAGGCGGGCAGGAAGAGACACAGCAAGGTCATCAATGCCCTTGCCGCATATCTTGAAGAGGCTCCGGAAGAGGAAAAAGATGACCTCATTGAAGAGTTCGCAAGTGCGATTCCGGAGTACGCATATGAGCAGATGCAGAATATAAAAAAGTCAATGAAGAATAAGCGCAATGTTGATTTTAACATGAACATGGCAGTGTATGTCATCCCGATCATTAATCATAACAAAAAAGAAGACTGTGTTGCAGTCGCCAGACGTATGGTGGAACTCTGGAATAAAAAGGGAGTGACGCCCATGCAGCTTTCCTACAGTACATATGAGGATATCGCGGGCGGATTCAAAAAGAGATTCTGTTACATCACCACCGCTGTGTGTGATAGTCAGAACAAATCGGATGACTGTTATGAATTGACAGCTTTCAGGAGTTTTCGGGATGAATATATGCTTGCATCCCCGGAGGGGCGCGAGCTTGTAAAAGAGTATTATGAGATCGCGCCGGGAATTGTTCTGATGATCGACATGCAGAAGAATGCAAAGGAAATTTATGACGATATTTACCGGAACTATCTGATGCCTTGCCTTTCATGGATCGAAGAAGGAGATAAAGAGGCGTGTCAGGAACATTATGTTTCTATGGTGCGGGAATTGGAAGAAAAATATTTATATTCACAGGAGGAAAGATAAGTGAGTAATTATAAAATTGAGACAAAATGTATCCAGTCAGGCTATGAGCCGGGTAATGGAGAGCCGAGAGTGCTTCCGATCTATCAGAGCACTACATTCAAATATTCGAGCAGTGAGCAGATGGGACGACTCTTTGCTCTGGAAGAACCCGGATATTTTTATACGCGTCTGCAAAATCCAACAAATGACGCAGTAGCTGCAAAAATCTGTGATCTGGAGGGCGGAGTGGCGGCAATGCTTACTTCTTCCGGACAGGCGGCAAGCTTTTACGCTGTTATGAATATCATGCAGGCCGGAGATCATCTGGTGTGCGCTTCTGCACTGTACGGAGGCACTTATAACCTATATGCGCATACGATTAAAAAGATGGGGATTGATGCAACTTTTGTTGATCCGGACTGCACACCGGAAGAGTTAGATGCAGCTTTTCAGGATAATACAAAGGCAGTATTTGGCGAGTCTATTGCTAATCCGGCATTGGTTGTTCTTGATTTTGAGAAGTTTGCTAGCGCGGCACACGCACATGGCGTGCCGTTTATTGTAGATAACACATTCGCAACTCCGATCAACTGCCGTCCGTTTGAGTGGGGGGCTGATATTGTTACTCATTCAACTACGAAATATATGGACGGTCATGCTTCCTGTGTAGGCGGCGCGATCGTGGACAGCGGTAATTTTGACTGGGAGGCACATGCCGGGAAATTCCCGGGACTTACAACACCGGATGAGACCTATCACGGTATTGTATATACTCAAAAGTTTGGGAAAGCAGCCTATATTACAAAAGCGACATCCCAGCTCATGCGTGATCTTGGCTCAATTCAGGCTCCACAGAATGCGTTCCTTCTCAATATCGGTCTTGAGACATTGCATCTTCGTATGCCGAGGCACTGTGAGAATGCTCTTACGGCGGCAAAATACCTTCAGGATCATGACAAGGTGGCATGGGTAAACTGCCCGTCGCTGGAAGGAAATAAGTATTACGATCTGGCTCAGAAGTACATGCCGAACGGAACATGCGGAGTCATTACTTTCGGCCTGAAAGGCGGAAGAGACGCAGCGGTACGCATGATGGACAGCCTCAAGATGATTGCGATCGTAACTCATGTCGCTGATTCCAGAAGCTGTGTGCTCCACCCGGCGAGCCATACACATCGCCAGATGAATGAACAAGAGTTAATCG
>CAZNXL010000268.1:0-1863 GCA_964577075.1 uncultured Dorea sp.
TATCAAAGTCTGTGCTTACTGTCTCCGGATTGTTATTTACAATAATTGTTTCGTAACCTTCTTTTGCAAATGCCCATGTACAATGTACGGAGCAGAAATCAAACTCTATTCCCTGTCCGATGCGGATCGGACCTGAACCGAGGACAAGCACTTTTTTCTTAGTGTCTGTCTTCTCAACCTCATTTTCGCTTCCATATACGGAATAGTAGTAAGGTGTCTCCGCCGCAAATTCTGCCGCGCAGGTATCAACCATCTTATAAGCGGCAGTGATGCCATACTCATGTCTTAAGTCGTGTATCTTTCTCTCATCAAGCCCGGTAAGTCTTGCAATTACACTGTCCGGGAATTCCAGGCGTTTTGCTTCCTTAAGAAGCTCTTTTCCTATACCTGCGCCGCCGGCAGCAACCTTTGGCGCACACGCTTTTAAGGACTGCTCCATCTCGACGAGAACAGCGATCTTATCGATGAACCACTTGTCAATCTTCGTGATCTCATGGATCTGATCATAAAAAATACCCCGTCTGATCGCCTCTGCAATCTTCCAGATCCGGCGATCATCTACAACTTCCAGCTCCTCCAGCAGTTCTTCCCTGGATAAACGTGAATAATCATAGGACAGCAGGCTGTCCACATGCTGCTCCAGAGATCGGATCGCTTTCATAAGCGCACCTTCGAAGTTATCACAGATACTCATAACCTCTCCGGTCGCTTTCATCTGTGTCGTAAGCGTACGCTTTGCACTGATAAATTTGTCGAACGGAAGTCTGGGGATCTTGACAACGCAGTAATCAAGCACAGGCTCAAAGCTGGCGTAGGTCTTTTTCGTTACTGCATTCCTGATCTCATCCAAAGTATAGCCAAGCGCGATCTTCGCTGCAACCTTCGCGATCGGATACCCTGTCGCTTTAGATGCCAGCGCGGAAGAACGGCTGACACGGGGATTCACCTCAATTACACAATATTCAAATGTCTCCGGATGGAGAGCATACTGTACGTTACATCCCCCGGTAATGTTAAGCTCACTGATAATATTCAGTGCAGAGGTACGAAGCATCTGGTACTCTTTATCCCCTAATGTCTGAGAAGGCGCCACTACGATACTGTCTCCGGTGTGAACCCCTACCGGATCAATATTTTCCATATTACATACGGTGATACAGTTGCCGTTACTGTCGCGCATCACCTCGTATTCGATCTCCTTCCAGCCTGCGATACAGCGTTCTACCAGAACCTGCCCCACACGGGAAAGGCGAAGGCCATTCTCTAAGATCTCTACCAGCTGTCCCCTGTTGTGCGCGATCCCTCCGCCACTTCCCCCTAAAGTATAGGCAGGGCGGAGTACGACCGGATAACCGATCTCCTCTGCAAATTTGATACCATCCTCCACGCTTTCAACAACAAGGGAAGCTGCACAGGGCTCACCGATCTTCTCCATCGTAGTCTTAAACTCCAGACGGTCTTCTGCTTTCTTAATCGTCTCAGAAGTCGTTCCAATCAGGCGAACATGATTCTCTTTTAGGAATCCGCTTTCCTCAAGTTCCATCGCAAGGTTCAACGCCGCCTGGCCTCCAAGCGTCGGGAGGACGCTGTCCGGCTGTTCCTTTAATATAAGCTGCTCTACTACCTCTGTTGTCAATGGTTCAATATAGACACGATCCGCAATATCTTTATCCGTCATGATCGTTGCCGGGTTAGAATTAAGAAGCACAACCTCTAATCCCTCTTCCTTAAGAGAACGGCATGCCTGCGTACCCGCATAATCAAACTCCGCCGCCTGGCCAATGACGATAGGACCGGAGCCAATAACTAATACTTTTTTGATCTCTTTATTTCCAGGCATTATCTTGCTCCTTTCATCATATC
>CAZNXL010000268.1:1873-2710 GCA_964577075.1 uncultured Dorea sp.
CGGATGAAACTGGACTGTAAAAATATTCTTTCCTTCATAGGAAAGTCCTTCGTTGGTTCCGTCATTGACATTTACAAACGCTTCCTTCGCCACAGATGCATCCAGTGTAGATGCATCAACCGCATATCCGTGATTCTGAGAGGATATATATACGCGATTGTTACTCAGATCCTTAACCGGATGATTCCCTCCGCGATGTCCGTATTTCAATTTGTAGGTCTTTCCGCCATTTGCAAGCGCCATCAGCTGATGCCCAAGACAAATTGCAAATATCGGAATATCTGTATGATAAAGCTTCTTGATTTCTTCAATAATAGAGACACATGTGGACGGATCCCCGGGGCCATTAGACAACATGATCCCATCCGGTCGGGACTTAATGATTTCTTCCGCTGATGTTCCCGCCGGATAGACCGTCACCTGACACCCTCGCCGGTTCAAAGACCGGGCAATGTTATTCTTTGCGCCAAAGTCCATAAGCGCAACCTTAAGTCCATCGCCTTCTAAGATGTATTTGGCGTCACAGGTTACTTTTGACACGACGTCTCCCACCACATATTCCTTTAACCCGGGAAGGATCTCCTCTAAATTATATTTTTCATTCGTCGTGATCATCCCATTCATAGTACCCTTTTCTCTTAATATCTTTGTAAGAGCCCGTGTGTCAATTCCTGCGATCCCCGGAATATCCTGCTCTTTTAGAAAATTCTGAATCGTGCCTTCACATCGGAAATTGCTTGGCGCTCTTGAAAGCTCTCTTACAATATAGCCGTCCGGCCATCCTTTCTTTGATTCCATATCCGGAGTAATTCCATAATTTCCAATTAAAGGATATGT
>CAZNXL010000269.1:0-2692 GCA_964577075.1 uncultured Dorea sp.
CCCGCTATATATGACGGCCGCTATGACTATCCCGTTCAAAATTGCTACTACTATATACCACCACTTGTCTGTTTTTCCTTTGAATGTCATAACAAAACCTCCTATAATCCCTTAGTGTATTGTATACGATTCATGCCGGAATTACAAGCTTAATAAAAAGGATCTCCGATGAAAATCTCATGATTTCTGGCTTTGTTCTATCATTTGTGATACGGTTCTCTGTTTATGATCCGGTAGCTCCGATAAATCTGTTCTAATAATATCACTCTCATAAGCTGGTGCGGGAATGTCATCTTGGAAAAGCTCAGCGCATAGTCTGACCGCTTCTGAACGTTGCTTCCAAGTCCTATGGAGCCGCCGATGATAAATGCGATGTTACTCTTACCCTGAATACCCAGATTCTCAATCTTTTCCGCCAATTCTTCGGAAGTAAGCATCTTTCCGCCGATCTCCAATATGATTACATACATATCATCTTTGAGATTTCTTAAGATTCGCTCTCCTTCTTTATTCCGTATCTGTATCTTTTCTGTTTTACTTGCAGGATCCGGCGTTTTTTCATCCGGCACTTCCAGCATTTCTAATTTGCAATATTTGCTCAGTCTTTTACTGTATTCTGCAATCGCATCCTTTAAGTATTTTTCTTTTATCTTTCCTACTGTGATAACGGTAATCTTCATTGTCCTCTCCCTGAGCTTCCATGTCTTATCTGCTGCTTATCTCTTTCAGACAGTTTTCGATCTCTTTATAGTCTCCGCAAAATACTGCGCCGTTCATCCCGGCTTTTTTTGCTCCTTCTACATTCTCCTTGCGATCGTCAATAAAAAAACATTCCTCCGGAAGCAGATCGTATCGCTCCAGGAGATACTGATAGATTCTGATGTCCGGTTTGATGATATGGATATCGCAGGATACGACAATTCCGTCAAAATAATCTAACGGCGCAAATTTGGGAAAATAATCATAAAAAGAATTGCTTGCATTAGACAGCACATATAGCCGGGATCCCTTTTCTTTTGCATGATCGCAGAACTCTTTCGCACCGGGCACAGGCGTCATAAACATATGCCACCCTTCCACGCACAATCTCAGCTTACTATGAAGTCTTTCGGGCACTCGCTTACTTACACCGTAAAAGCGTTCTGAGTCTGTCATATATCCCAAATCACCCTGTGTCCACTCCGGACCTTCAAAAAGCTCTTTTTTGATGATCGCCCGGTCTTCGTCATTCTTAAGAAAATGATTCAGGCAAATATCCGGATCATAATCTAAAAGGACATTTCCCATATCTAAAATAATATTTTTCATAGTCTTCCCCTTATACGGATTATTTTTCATATTTTAAACCATAACACAAGGTTTTCTTTTATACAATATAAGAATGGAAGAATTGACTTCTTCCATTCTTTAAAGGTACAAGGCTTTATACAAATCAGGACATAACACTTTTGAAAAATGTTACGTCCTAAATGAAACATTTTATTTACCGCTTAATAATTCGTGGATTCCTTTTGCTCCTGCTTTCCCTGCGCCCATTGCAAGGATTACGGTTGCTGCTCCTGTTACTGCATCGCCGCCTGCGAATACGGCAGCTTTTGACGTCTGCCCGTTTTCCTCTTCTGCCACGATGCACTTTCTTCTGTTTGTCTCAAGCCCTTTTGTCGTGGATGCGATCAATGGGTTGGGAGATGTTCCGAGAGACATGATCACCGTATCAAGATCTATCTCATATTCAGAACCTGGAATCTCAACCGGACGTCTTCTTCCTGATGCGTCTGGCTCGCCGAGTTCCATCTTGATCACTCTCATGCCTTTTACCCATCCGTTATCATCCACAAGGATTTCTTTCGGATTAGTAAGAAGATCGAAGATAACGCCTTCTTCTTTTGCGTGGTGTACTTCTTCCACTCTGGCCGGAAGCTCTGCCTCGCTACGGCGATATACGATATGTACTTCTGCGCCGAGACGGAGAGCTGTCCTCGCAGCATCCATCGCTACGTTTCCGCCACCGACTACTGCTACTTTCTTACCTGCTACGATCGGTGTATCATAAGAATCATCGAATGCTTTCATAAGATTATTTCTTGTCAGGTATTCATTGGCTGAGAATACGCCGTTCGCTGTTTCGCCCGGAATTCCCATGAACATCGGAAGTCCTGCGCCGGAACCGATAAATACAGCTTCAAAGTCTTCCTCTTCCATTAACTGATCGATGGTTGTAGATTTTCCAATTACGACATTTGTCTCAAATTTAACACCGAGTTCTTTTACCTTTTCAATCTCTTTTTTAACAACCTTCTGCTTAGGAAGACGGAATTCAGGAATTCCATATACCAATACTCCGCCAAGCTCATGAAGCGCTTCAAATACAGTTACCTCATAACCTAGTTTGGCAAGGTCTCCTGCACAGGTAAGTCCGGACGGACCGGACCCGATAACAGCAACCTTATGTCCATTCGTCTTTTCTGCCTTTACCTGCTTAATATCATTTTCCAATGCATAATCTGCAACGAATCTCTCAAGCTTACCGATAGATACCGGCTCACCCTTGATGCCGCGGATACATTTACACTCACACTGTGATTCCTGCGGACATACACGGCCACAGATTGCCGGAAGTGCAGAAGATTCTCCGATCACCTTGTAGGCTTCTTCAATATTTCCTTCTTTTACTTTTGAAATAAATCCGGGA
>CAZNXL010000270.1:0-2682 GCA_964577075.1 uncultured Dorea sp.
CTTATATACCATTCTTTGTTACATACGTGCCGACGATCCTCGGATACAGTGTGGCCTGATAAGGAACTGGATATTACGTCCCGATCACACAATACATAAAGAAAAGTATTTATCGAGGCAGTACACAGTAATCAAATACTCTGCTGCAAGCAACGTAATATCTGATCCTCGCGGCATCTACACGGGACATCAGCAGCGCAGGATATACTTGTGAAGCTGCAGGATGACCTGAAAAAACTGATTACAGTTTATGATTACAAAGATACGCATCAGGCATTTGAAGATATGATATCGGGTGCGGCAATCAGGCCGGTGATCTGTTTCCGCCAGTTAAACTGACATGTCTGCCACAGACATAAGGCTACGGATCGCAAGGTACTTCATGTTCCTGCAATCCTGACATATACAGTAAAATTCTACATAAAAACTATAAAACAAGAAAAAGGAGAATGAAAATGAAAAAAAGAACGATTTCCATGTTACTGATGACAGGTATGGCTCTTAGTGTAGCCGCAATGACAGCTTCTGCAGAGACTGTTGTAAAGTATTCTGTGACATACCCATCCACAGGCACTCAGGCGGAAGGAGCAAACCGTCTGGCAGAACTTATTGAAGAGTGCTCAGAAGGCCGCATGAAGATGGAATTCTATCCGTCCTCTCAGCTCGGCGACAAGGCTGCTACTCTGGAAGGTATGGCAATGGGAACGATTGAAATGACAGAGTGCGCAGCTACAGATCTTTCTACCTTCAATGATATGTGGTCAGTATTCTCGCTTCCGTATCTCTGGGAGAACGGGCAGCAGGCGTGTGCAACTGTAATGGATCCGGCAGTCCAGGAGGTTCTGGATGCGGATATGGAAGCGAATGGATTGAAGATCATTGCATGGACAGATATCGGAAGCCGTTCTGTCCTCAACGACAGCAGGACTGTGAACACGCCGGAAGACCTTGACGGACTGAAGCTTCGCTGCATGCAGGATCCGATACTTGCGGAGGCTACAAACGCTATGGGCGCGATTGCAACGCCGCTTGCGTCAAGTGAGATTTATACTGGTCTCCAGCAGGGTACGATCGACGGACTAGACCATACTCCGTCCGTTATCGTTGCGAACGGCTGGCAGGAGCTTGCAAAGTATTTTTCCCTGACAGAGCATTTCACGATTCCGGATCCGGTATTCGTGAGCATGATGTGGTTCAACACACTTGCCGAGGAGGATCAGGCTGCGTTGATCGAAGCTGGTGAGAGATTCACAGACGAATGGAACAACGAGATTTGGCCGGAAGCTACGGAGGCAGGTCTGAAAGCCATGGAAGAGCAGGGAGTTGAGATCACAGAGGTGGACAAAACACCGTTTATCGAAGCGGTTCAGCCGGTAGTAGATGATTTTCTGGCGGCAGCAAGCGATTCACAGAAAGAACTGTATGAATTGCTTATGGAAACAAAGAAGAACTACTGATTGCAGGAACCGTTACTGGATTTGGTTGGTGGGCTACGAACATAGCGAGGGACTCCACAGAGTTCATCTGTTCTGAATTGTTATAGTCACAGATCCACTCTGTGGAGTGTTTCGCCGTCACAAAAATACAGAGAAGAAAGAGATGAGAGAATATGAGTAAAGAGAAAGTACGTGTTGGAATCATTGGAGTCGGATATGTTGCAAGTAACAACTTCCTTCCGGTACTCCCGAGATTTGAGGATGTAGAGATTGCGGGTATTATGGCGAACCATATCGAGAGCGCGAGGAAAGCACAGAGGACGTGCGGGGCGGAGAAAGCTGTAGCTTCTCTGGAAGAGCTTGTGAAACTGGATATTGACGCAGCTTTTGTGCTTACCCCGAAGGCTTGCCATGCCGGGCAGATCGAGTTTCTGCTGAAAGAGGGGATTGACGTATATAGCGAAAAGCCCATGGCGACCACATTAAAGGATGCGGCTCATATGGTAGAGCTTTCCGAACAGACGGGTCACAAGCTGATGATCGGATTTAACCGCAGATACGCTCCTGTGTGCCAGAAAGCGAAGGAGGTATATACGGATATCATGCCGGATGTCATCATTGCCCAGAAAAACCGTCCGGCGACAGAATACCATGCGACTCTGGAAAATGCGATCCATATGGTAGACCTGATGAGATATTACGGTGGCGAGGTAAAGGACGTACATGCTATTTCGAAGTTCACAGATCCGGACTATGAGACATTTACCACAGCTCAGCTCCTTTTTGAGAATGGCGCGTCCGGAATGTTGATTGCAGACCGCAGCTCCGGCCAATGGGAAGAGACTATTGAGATACACGGGGGCAACCGTTCCGTATTTATTAAGATGCCGGACAGCGTGACCGTTACAGATGCCCAGGAACAGCATAAGACGGCGATGACCCCGCTTGCTATGGGATGGGCGCGTTCTGAAGATAAGCTTGGATTCAGTTATGCGATCCGCCACTTTATTGACTGTGTAAAGGAGGATAAAGTACCCCTTACGAATGCTGCGGATGCATTTAAAACACATGAACTTTTAGACCGGATTTTAAAAGCTGCAGGGCTTCCGAGCATGGGTTAGGAGGAGAAGAGATGAAAATTGCGGGACATACGATGGGAACGCCGGAATATACGGTATGCGAAGCTATTAAGCTTTTCCATGAGATCGGCGCAGACGGGGCGGAGATTGTAGTACAGGACGGATAC
>CAZNXL010000271.1:0-2664 GCA_964577075.1 uncultured Dorea sp.
TGTAATAATATTTCATCAGATCACTGCCGACTTCAGCCGCATTACGCGAGCTATATCCGTTGGCAATACGAATGGCAAATGCAATCTCCGGCTGGTCGCTTGGCGCAAATCCAACGAAAAGGCCGTGGTCAGCGTGGGTTTTACTCTGCTGTGCAGTACCTGTCTTACCGGAGAGCTTAAGCTCACTGCGATTAACATCTGAAAAGATCGAGTTCTGCTCATCTCGAACTACTTCTCTCATCCCCTTATGGACGGCATCCCATGTGGAATCACTGACTTCATCCAATGTATTCTTTACATTCGGCTGATACTCTTTGATCACAGTTCCATTTTTGTCCGTCACTTTATTAAGCAGTGTAAGGTCATATAAGGTTCCCTTATTGGCAACCGTCGAAATATATCTGGCGATCTGAGTTGTCGTGTAGTTATTTGTACCCTGACCGATTGCAGACGGAACAGAAGATTCATCAGAAATCTCCGGTTCAGCTTCGGGTATCTCCACACCGGACACTTCTCCTAACCCGAACATCTCGGCATATTTTTTTAATTTATCCGTTCCCGTAGTACTGGAATAATATTTCCCGGTGGAGGAACCCTCCGAATCATCCGAACCAATACTATCCATTCCTTTTTCTTTCAGACTCAGCCGGTAACCTACCTCATAAAAGAAACAGTTACAGGAATGTTCGATTCCACCCTCTACATCCAGGCTTCCGTGAGCTTTTGGATATGCCCAGCACTTAGGATTCGGCTCTACTTTTTTATAGATACCTGTGCATGGGAGGTAGGTGCCAAGGTTGATAACCCCCTCGGTCAGGCCGGCAACCGCAACCAGAGGCTTGTAGGTGGAGCCCGGAGCTGTCTTTTCCTGTGTCGCATTATTATAAAACGGCCGGGACTGATCAGTCACTAATTTGTTGTAATACTCCGAATCCATGGAATTGGCAAGTCTGTTATTGTCATATCCCGGATAGGAGACGCAGGCCAGTACCTGTCCTGTATTTGGATCAGTCACTACCACAGAACCGGTACATGGCTCTAATCCCAGCTGTCCCGGTGTGATTTTAAGATCCTCGATCTTACCGCGGATAAAATCATACGCGCCAAGGCTTCCTGATGCAAGACGATTATATTGGTCTTCACTGTATTCCAGGATCCCCTGCTCATACAGCATCATACTGATCTGCCTTCCGGTAACCGATCCGGCTTTGATCATATATTTATAGATCACTTTATCAAAACTGTTGTTTGTCTCAAGCTCATTTAAGATGTAATTTTTAAGGCCGTCATAAATCTGGCTGGAGTCCGAATATTTTTCTCCTTCCGCCACTTCACTCTTGATCCTGGAGGTATCGATCCAGTTTTTTGAAATGGCATAATTAAGGTAAGTATATACATTAATAGACTCATCTTCCTTCCATGCCTTATATGTCTCATCATTTTTATCAATAGCATTTGACATAATAACTTTTTGATTTGTCGTAAGCATATCCGTAACAATATAGGTGAGATATGCCTGCCATTCCTGTGACATATCTTCATATGCCTTTGCATCCGGATCGTTTAAAATCTCTGATACTTCTTTAAGAACCTTCTCCTTTTTACTGGAAAAAGCGACATATACTTCTTTTTCCGTATCCCCGGCATCATCCTCGGAAAAATGATTCATGTCAAGAATATCATTGGACAGGAATGCATTATATACATCCCCGATCGGAATAATAACATCGCTTCCGTCGCTCACCTGTGTCCTGTCATAATTCAGTACATTTTGGATCTTTGCAAGAAGAATTCCGGCTAACTCCTGCTCCAGGATGTCGTAAGCGGCGACCTGCAAGTCAGCATCGATGGAAAGATACAGGTCATTTCCAGCCTCGGGGGATTTGCCCTGTACAGTCTCGATAACCTTCCCTACGTTGTTGACATAGATCTTCACATCACCTTTGGTTCCTTTTAATATGGAATCCATTGTCTTTTCGAGACCGGCCTTCCCGATGGTGTCTGTTTTATCGTAATTTTCCTTTTCCTCTTTGCTCAGAGAATTATATTCATCTTCGGAAATCTGTCCGGTATATCCGATAATATTGGCAAAATACTTACTGTTGTTATAACGGCGTACAGATTCCTCCTGAATATCAACGCCCTGAAGTGAATCCATGTTCTCCATAATATCGGCAACTGTGTTATCGGAAACCTCTTCTGCGATCGTGGTAGCGATATATTTCTGATAGCTGTTCAGAGATATGGCATAGCGGATATTGATCAGCTTTAACACTTCTGCCTTGTCAAGCTTCTTCTGATCGATACCGTATCCGTACTGCTTGTCCGTACACAGATAATCTATAATGTCCTCTGCTGCCTGGCTTTTTTGCTTTTTCGTGAGGTCATCGATCTTGCTCTTACCATAGACATCTGCGATAAACCTCAGGATCTGAGTCTCGGATTCCGCCACATACATATAATTATTGTCATGATCCAGAATAATTCCGAAGTTATTGATCACTGTATCTCCGTTTTTTTCTACAATGCCAATCACCGTATTTACTACTTTATTCAGTTCTTTGTTTTTCTGTTTTATAGAATCGTATTCTCCGTTGTCTTCGATCGTAACAGAATAAGCCAGCTCATTATAAGCCAGAAGCTTTCCGTTGCGGTCATAGATAT
>CAZNXL010000272.1:0-2635 GCA_964577075.1 uncultured Dorea sp.
CACTACATATAACTCGTAATCTATATCTACAATATTTTTTTCAATACGGAACATCACCTTCGTATATTGTTCAAGTAAAAGTTCCGTATTTTTATAGGCTTCTTCAGTCACCACTTCCATATTGTCAAAAATATTTTGAATTGTCTGCATAATTGTCCTCCTTCCCGACTGCACCTGCAGTCAGACCAATCATAAATTATTTCTCAGCAATAACTGCTGTGCTGAACATCACTGTCATGCAGTTTCCGCAGAAATTTCTACAGTGGGATCGTTTTCATTTCTGGCTGACCGGAAACTATATGATATATGTAAAGCAGCCGGTTCTCACGGGAAAGGATGTATCCCCGACTACTGATGTTTCTGTTTTGACTATTTTTTATTTTCAAAGGGAGCCCTGTTTTAGGGCATCCTTTTGGAATCGCTTATTTCCGTTCCATAAACCATTTATAATTCTCTTCATATGTGAGATGGCATATCTTACCCTCCACCATACAAGTATAGCGATAACCGGTACCACCAGCTTTCCTGCTCGCACATCTTTCCGGTTTTGAAATTTTATCAATTTCATACCGATGTCCATCTTCCCATACAAAAGCTTTTGGAATCAATTCACCTTCCCGGCTAAACACCGCCAGGACATCAACATATACCTTATCCATCACTCAAAAACACCTTGCCTCTCCTATCCGTGGAAATAACCTTGCGGATGAACCGTATGCTCTCTTGCATTTAACTGTGCCAGGAGCTTATCCTGATAAACGAAAGCTCTTTGAATGCTTTGATATCCAAACCTGGCTCGGATCTCATCCACTACCTGATCCATCTTTTCCAACTTTTCTCTTTTCTGTTCACTAATAAATAAGTCCAACTGATACGGCATATCATCTGATACCAGATCACATCCCCGGACGCCAAGACTTCTAATAGGATGTTCCCATCTGTAATTATCTTTAAATAGTCGATACGCAGCCTGAACAATTTCATCTGTAATATTGGTTGGACGCTTCAATTTGCATTGCCTTGAAAAATGATATAACTCATTATCACGAATTGATATTTCAACCACCTTACATTGAAATCCATTTTCACGTAATCTGGATGCTACACTTTCAGACAAAGCCATCAAAATAATCTTTACATCCAAATCATTCACCAGGTCTCTTGGCGTCGTTGTACTATTTCCAATAGATTTGATTGGAGCTTGATATCCTTCTACGCAAACTGGCGTTTCGTCCCAGCCATTTGCAAATGTGTGTAATACCAATCCCATCTTTCCGAGACGGTTCTCCAATATAGTTGGTTCCGTATTTGCAAGTTCACCAATTGTTTTGATTCCTAAAGTCTGCAGTTTTTTATTAGTGCTTCTGCCGACATAAATTAAGTCTCCTGCCGGAAGGTTCCAGGCAAGGCTTTTATAATTTTCTCTTGAGAACTCTGTGATGGCATCAGGTTTTTTATAATCGGAACCAAGTTTTGCAAATATCTTATTCCACGAAACACCAATGCTGACCGTGACTCCCAACTCATGCTTTATTCTTTTACTGATTTCATTTGCTATTTTCATTCCATCACCTTTTATTGAAGTGCTGGCAGATACATCAAGCCAACTTTCATCAATTCCGAATGGTTCTCTCAAATCTGTATATTCACTATAGATTTCCTGTGCCATTCTTGAAAATCGCAAATACAAATCCATTCTTGGTGGCACAAAAATAATTTCCGGGCAAACCTGCTTTGCTTGCCATAATGCCATTCCTGTTTTTACACCAGATTTTTTTGCAATATAATTTGCTGTAAGAACAATTCCGTGCCTTGCTTCCGGATCTCCTCCTACCGCTAATGGCTTTCCCGCCAATTCCGGATGATGCAGCATCTCTACACTTGCATAAAAACAGTTCATATCAGAATGAAGTATTGTACGTCCCATATCATCACCGTCCAATCAATATTAGCAACATATAGCAAGTTTATTATTGACTTTTTCTTTTATCCATTCTATAATTTGCTTATAGTTACGGCAGATTGCCACTTCTTGCTAATTCGTATTCTAGCAACTATTAGCATGATTGTCAAGATACTATTCGCAAGAAATAGCAAATCAAGAATGGAGGCGCATTATGAAACCCTTTAAAGAGAAAGTAAAAGAACATCGAGGACAACTTGGATTAAGTCAAAAGCAGCTGGCAGAAAAAGCTGGGATTGGATTCCGTACCATTGTTACTTATGAAGCTGGGGAACGCTTTCCCCAATCAGCGCAACTCTATAAGCTGGCAAAAGCATTAAATGTATCAACCGAGTATCTGAAGGACGATTCCATCGAAGACCCTACCTATGGACTTGACCGGATGGACTATGTTGAGGAAATGCGTCAGATGACCAGTAAGCAAGATTCTCTTAACCTGGAAGAAATGCTGAGACAAAACCAGACACTTTTTGCCGGCGGCACAATAAGTGAAGAAGCCAAAGATCAATATTTTCAGGCTGTGATGGAAGCGTATCTTGATTGTAAAAAAGCTGCGAAAGAAACTTTCGGCAGAAAAAAATCTGAAAATCTTGCATCTATTGATAAGTAATCCTCCTGCTATCCTTTTTCTAGGACAGCTTTTATACTACACTGATAGTGAGAAATCCTATC
>CAZNXL010000273.1:0-2622 GCA_964577075.1 uncultured Dorea sp.
CCAGATTCGTCCCACATGCAGTAGTACTCACATCCGCATTCTTCAGCAACATATGCCATTTTGATATCAGGGAAGAAATCTTTAATGATATTAGCCCATAATCCCATTTTGGCATCCCACGCCGTTTCCGTGCAAATCGCATATGCAAAGAACTTGCCCTCGCAGCGAACTGCATCATCCATGTAGGTGATATGCCCTCTGCAATCAATATGGTCGGCACCGATATTCGGATAGAAGGTATTTGCATAATCTCCCATCCAACCGTGACCGAAACCGTTATCCTGCGTCGGCTTCCCTTCATAGATTTCTTTGATACGCTCAACGAACTTGGTCAGTGACTTTTTATTTTCCGAATAAAACGTGATTCCGGAAGAACACCAATTTGCCATATCTGCTCCTCCTTTAATCGTGACAATCCACGCTAACCAGCACGGTCTCATCGGAAAGACTGTCGTAAAACTTTTTAAGTTGCGCTTTCCAGTTGGAGTTATCTTTCGAGGCGTCCCACCAACCGCTTTCGCTGCACCAATACTCGTCATCTACGTAGTAACACGGTAAAGTCAAATAATCAGTATCAGCAAAGTAATTGAGCCTGATTTGATTTTCTTCGAAAGTTTCCCCTCTCAAGTAAATGGCGCTCTTGTCGTAGGCGTAAATGCCGTCTTCTTCAAGCCTAAGGCCCCATACATCATTGGGAAGCTCCTTTGTTTCGAAAGCATTGCGATAGCGTTCAAAACTTTCCGCCATACGCTTCTTTTCGTAATCAATAAGCGCCTGCCACTGGATATCCTTCTTCCTGGCTGCGCTTGCCCACTTGTACCCTTCGGGCGGAGTCGGCAAATCGCCATCCGCATCGTAGTTGCCGGGCGCATATTCCTCGCAATCCTCTTTAACAATGAAACTGCAAGGCCAGCGTCCGCCGATACGATACCAATCCCAGAACGAGTTTGGATTGCAGTAATACCCATATGCCTTTTCTTCTTCGTTATACCTTAAACCGAGATACTCATCCGCAAAGTCATTGCAGGTCTTGTAGAGCTTCTTGAAAGGATAATTCGGCAGTGCGACCATACGCTTTGCTTTCTTGGTGCGTTTATCGTGCTTGAGCGGTCCCCAATTTGTCTGGTAAACAAGTCCGTCTTTGATGCAGAACTTATTGTTCAATTTCCAAGCCGGCACGATTTTGCCATTGGGGAGCTTGATACAGTCTATCCCTTGCTCGTATTGCGCTTTGGCGTCTTCCGTTTCATCGATGAACTCTAGGTATTCCTCGTCCTCGGTGCACTCGCAGTACGGTTCAAGCCTGCGCTCTACGGCGACATCCACGGCTCTTGCAAAAGAGTTTGTAAGAGACCGCAACTGGCTTAGCGTGCATTTGCGAAGCACATTCCTGCTAATGTCACCTTCTTCTATTTTAGACAATTCGTCTATTCGTGCTTTAATAGCGTTATCTGCTTGCTCGCAGATAGGATAATCGCCGATATCTACGGCGACAAATGTTACAAAATGCATAATTTTTTCTCCTGTAAATTAAATTTTGATTGCGTATAGACAGCGACTGTCATAGCGCTTTTGCTCTGCCGCTATTTTGCAAGCATCTTCTTCGGAATCCGCCACCACGATTGCAATGAACGGATTCGGCTCCATATCGTGCCATAAATCATCGTTATTGGAATCGTAATAATCAAGTCCTTCAAATTCCTCTTGAGATAAGTTTTTGGTATCCAGAAGCTGTGCGTCACGAACGTATTCCTCGTTCATACACACAACATACTTGCTTTTCGCTGCTTGTTTGACTGCTGACGAGAAGTCAATCCACGGCAAACGCTCAAGAATCTCGTAGTCGCCAAATTCAACTGTGCTCCCGCAACATAAACAAACAATGCTCGGTTCGTCTCTGTCTTCTAAAAGGCCATACTGAGGTTCGGCATCGTCTTCCAGTAAATCTTTGAATAGTACTAAGTCCATGTTTCGCCTCCTCAGAATTCCAGTTTATAGCCAACGGTTTTGTTGCCTTTTTTAACTTCATATAGAACATACACGCCGTCACCAATTCCTGACTCACTGAAAAAACCTTTACATCTTAAAGGTGAATCCTCATCGACAAGCCAGAATTTTTTCGACTTTTCTGTTCCGTATCCTTCGAAGACATACTCGCAAACCCGATTCCATTCATCGTCGGAATAGTCAGGCTTATTTACAAAGAATCCTGCCATACCGGCATCTACGCCAATTGAGTCAATGCTCTTGATGTCATATTTGCCGTTTAGACTTAAGCCCTTCTCCAAAATAATGAGAGCATAAACTCTTTCTCCCCATTCGCCGTCGTCACCTTCTCCTGCATAGCAGTTATATTCCCCTGGAATAATGGGTTTTCTGGTGCGACACCACGTCGATTTATCGTAACAGGGATCCGTGATGTCGATTGTGTCGTCGGCAATATTAAGTGTGCCGACCAAAGTAAATTTAAGTTTCATAGATTTCTCCTTTGTAAGCAAACAAAATGGGTAACTGCTAAAGATTTCAGTTACCCAGAATTTTTTGTTTGCCTCTGATTGATTTTTGATTTACATCCGTATATGCCGCTTCACTACGGAAGTCAGTTTTACGGGTAGTTGTTGC
>CAZNXL010000274.1:0-1270 GCA_964577075.1 uncultured Dorea sp.
TATTCAAAACTATGGGAAATGGAACTGTTGCAGAGGAGACCGATAAGACGGCAAAGGTTCCGAACCTTCTCGGGAAGACTCTGGAAGAGGCGAAAGAGGCGCTTGACGGAACCGGCCTTGGCATCAGACAGGTCGCAACGGAAGAGTCCGATAAGTATGAAGAAGGACAGATTTGCAAACAGACACCGGAAAGCGGCGAAAAAGTGGAAAAGAATACAACGATTGAAGTAACTGTGAGCTCCGGCATTATTCAGGAGACAGTAACCGTGCCGGATGTAAGCGGGGAGGATGAAGCGGATGCACAGAAAAGGCTGGAAGATGCTGGATTGAAAGTCGGCACTTCCGAAGCTGTCTATGATGACGATTATGAGCAGGGAGAGGTTATTGAGACGACTCCTGCTGCGGGAAAAGAAGTTCCGGAAGGCACCGAGGTCATTATGAAGGTCAGCCGTGGGGCAGATAAAAAGACAGTTCCGGACGTTGTTGGTAAAAAGGACGCAGATGCCCAGAGCGCTATTAAAAATGCAGGCCTGAAAGTCACAGCTACCTATGATTATGATGATGATGTGGCAAAAGGAAAGGTTGTATCCCAGAGCATCAAAGGAGGAACGAAAGTTTCAGCGGGAACAACGGTCAACATTGTTGTCAGCAACGGGAAAAAACCAGAAGAGAAAGTAAGTATTCCGAATCTTAGTGGTAAGACTTATCAGCAGGCAAAGGCACTTTTGGAGAGTTATGGGCTTGTGGCGGCCAACGGCGGGGAAGAGGAGAGCGATGTGGCTGTTGGAAAGGTTACGCGCTGGTCTCCTTCCGGAAAGAGCGTCAGTAAGGGAACGACGGTCACCGTATGGATCAGCGGCGGACGGGAAGATACGGGGTCGACGGACGACAATTCGGATCAGAACAGTAACAGCGGCGATGAGACTAATTCAACACAGGACGGTGCAACAGGTCAGTCGGGACAGTAAGCATGAAAGGGAAAATTGTAAAGGGAATTGCTGGATTCTACTACGTTCATGTAGTAGAATCCGGTGTTTATGAATGTAAAGCAAGGGGAATATTCAGGAAAGAACAAGTAAAACCTCTGGTGGGAGATCAGGTACAGATTGAAATTCTGGATGAAGAAAATAAGACGGGGAATATTACCTGCATACTGCCCAGAAGTAATGAATTGATACGTCCCGCGGCCGCTAATATTGATCAGGCATTGATAGTATTTTCCATTACAAAGCCAAGCCCTCATTTCAACCTGCTTGACCGTTTTTTAGTC
>CAZNXL010000274.1:1280-2593 GCA_964577075.1 uncultured Dorea sp.
GCGGAGCCTATGCCAAACCTGAATCTTCTCGACCGTTTTTTAGTCATGATGGAAAGGAAAAAGATTCCGGTCATTCTTTGCTTTAACAAAGAAGATCTGGCTGACGATGGGCAAGTGGAAACGCTGAGACAAATCTATGCGGCTTGTGGATATCCCTGCGTGTTTGCAAGCGCCAGAGAGGGTAAGAATATAGATGCGGTCAGGGCGCTGCTCAAGGGAAAGACGACTGCAATTGCAGGTCCCTCCGGTGTGGGGAAATCCACGATCATCAATATCCTTCAGCCCGGGGCTAATATGGAGACGGGGACGATCAGCCGCAAGATAGAACGCGGAAAGCATACGACGAGACATTCTGAGTTGTTTCCGATCGATGATGATTCTTATATTATGGATACACCGGGATTTAGCTCACTGTACATTAATGATTTGGGAAAAGAAGAACTCAAGTATTATTTTCCGGAATTTGATAAATATGAAGGGACATGCCGCTTTGCCGGATGCGATCATATCCATGAGCCCGGCTGTGCGGTTAAAGCCGCGGTGGAGAATGGACATATTTCCAAAAGCCGGTATGATAATTACAGTGAGATGTATCAAGAACTGAAAGATAAGAGGAGGTACTGATATGGATTATATTCTGGCCCCATCGATTTTGGCGGCGGATTTTAAGACCCTGGGGGAACAGATGAAGCTTACGGAGGACAATGGTGCGAAATATCTACATTTTGATGTAATGGACGGCATGTTCGTTCCAAGCATTTCTTTTGGTATGCCTGTGCTCGAGTCGATACACGATGCAACAGAACAGGTGATGGATGCGCATCTTATGGTGCATGAGCCCATTCGATATATAGATGCGTTCCAAAAAGCCGGTGCGGACATTGTTACGGTTCATCTGGAGGCTTGTGAAGATATCCGCGCAACTATTAAAAAGATTCGGGAATGCAATATGAAAGCCGGTCTTTCTATCTGTCCGGATACATCGGCGGAAGCGGTGAGGGAGCTGCTTTCAGAGATTGATATGCTGCTTGTTATGAGTGTGCATCCGGGATTTGGAGGTCAGAAATTTATCCCGGGATCACTCGATAAGATCCGTACCATCAGAAATATGATCGAGGAACAAAGACTCTGCGTTGATATACAGGTGGATGGCGGAATCTATCTTAGCAATGTGAGAGAAGTGCTGAATGCCGGCGCGAATATCATCGTTGCGGGTTCGGCGGTATTTAAAGGGAACCCTGCGGAGAATACAAAGAAGTTTATGGAGATATTAAATAATTATGAGTAAAAGAATTGTAATAGTCAGCGGCGGA